>JAYEGD010000202.1:0-10589 GCA_034658915.1 Campylobacterota bacterium
CCATGACCAAGGACTAGCACCACTAAAAGCACTCTATTTTGATGAGAGCATAAATGTCTCACTAAATTTACCAATAGTAAGAACATCAGTAGATCACGGAACTGCATTTGACATTGCTTACAAAAAAAGAGCACATAATTTAAGTTATATTAACGCTATAAAAGCTGCTGTAGAGTTGAGTGAAACCAAAAAAAATTTTAAAAATTAGTGGATGGATTAAGCTATGAAAAAAGTAGAAGCATTAATTACTCAAATTTTAGATGAGTCTCAAAGAGTTATTATTGGTAAAGAGAGACAACTAAAATTAGCAATTGCTACATTTTTGTCAAATGGGCATCTTTTAATTGAGGATATTCCAGGTGTTGGCAAAACTACACTTGCAAAAACTCTTAGTAGAGTTTTAGGGCTAGAGTACTCAAGAGTACAATTTACTAGCGACTTGCTTCCCTCAGATATTATAGGTGTAAATTTCTACAACACAAAAGATGCAACTTTTAATTTTAAAAAAGGAGCAATATTTTCTCAATTTTTATTAGCAGATGAGATAAACAGAGCCTCTTCAAAAACACAAAGCGCTCTTTTAGAAGCGATGGAAGAGCATCATGTAAGTGTTGATGGTAAAAGTTATGATCTGCCTGAGCCTTTTTTTGTAATAGCTACTAAAAATCCTTTTGAAGAGGTAGGAACATACGAGCTACCATCTTCACAGTTAGATAGGTTTTCCATATCATTTTCGCTAGGCTATCCATCTTTTGAGGCAGAACGTGAAATACTATCTACAAAGAAAAGAGTTTCGATGGATGAGCTTAACTCTATTGAGAGTGATGATGCACTCTTTTTAAAGCAGATGAGCAGTGATGTTTTTGTAAGCGATGAGATATTAAACCTTATTCAAGAGATTCTACTCTTTACAAGAGAGAGTTCGCTTTATGTTAATGGACTCTCCACTCGCGCTGCCATAACACTTATAAACATCTCAAAATCTTGGGCGTTGCTCTCTTTAAGAGATTACGTTACACCATCAGATGTTTTAGATGTTTTGGGATATGTAACGCACCATAGATTAATCTCTAAAAATGAGAAAAAAACTCCTAGTGAAATAGTAGATGAAATCAGCAATAGCATTCATATCGATACTTAGGAGTGTAAAAAATAGACCTACAAAATATTTTTTCTTCTTAATTGTAGCTATTGTGACTTGCATTCCACCTCTCAAAAGAGGTGGAGCGAGTGAAACTATTAATCTCTTACACATCTTATAGAAAGATGTGATGTTTTTGGTTCAGACACTATGCCAATTTTGCCTAGGACTACAAACATATAAGCTTCTGAATTACTACTTTGTGATGAAGACCAATAGTCTGTGACAATATTTTCAAAAGGTGCGCCCATAGGTGCTTTATTTTTAAAGTCCATTATAGTTGAAAACTCAATACCTCGTGGTAATCTCCAGTTTTGATAACCTGCAAAGTCTAAATCTTGACAATATTTCATTGCATAATCCCAGTTGCCGTTTGCTGTTTTAGCATCATCTCCATCATTCCATATTAGACCAGAAACATTATCTACAACAATCTCTTTGCTATTATCTCTTTGAATAGTGGAGGTATTTATTACTGTTGATGCATAATCTCCTCTTACGCATCTAATATTATGATAAGCTGATTTATTTGTGTTTACAGTCAAATGATCAGGTAAGAGAAGAAACTCTATTTCTGCATTAGGTAAATACTCATCAAGAGAAGTGGAACTCCAATAGGCGTTGGCACTATAATTTTCAAAAATATTTTCAATTTTAAATTGAGAAGTAATTGTTTCAAATTGAGCACTATTTGGTAGCCTCCAGTCTGAATAGTTTCCTAAATTTAAATTTTCACAATAACCTACGGCATTTAACCAGCTATTTTGAGTCTCTTTAGCTGATATGTCATCATTCCACATAAGAGTAGTTGTACTATCTGTAACTATACCATTGCTTATATCTCTACTAAAGTTAGTTCCGCGAACACACATAGCTATATTTCCAGGATCAAATATGAACTGTTCTGGAAATGGTGCTAGCGCGTAACTTGTATCTGAGTCAGCAGATATGTAGCTATTATGACCTTCAAAGCTCGCTAAAGCAATATTTTTAAAAATTGAGCTAATTATTTCTTCTTTATCTATATTGACAAGAGTAGATAAATTCTTAGCCGTAGGAACTATCCAGTCTTCATAACCTCCTGTTCTAGAATTACTACAGTGTTCTTGTGCTTCTTTGTATGTCCCCGAAAATGGTGCGCTACTATCATCCCACATATATTTTGTATTACTATCTGTAACAATTCCACTATCATCTCTGCTAAAATGACTTTGTGAGGTATTTCTGATACAACGAACTGAAAGTTCCTTGCTTGTAGGTTGATCATATACTCCTACAGCACCATAAACTGCTACACCAGAACCATTTTCAGTTTCTCCAAATTCAGTTGCAGACCAATATTCAAAAGCTACATTTGCAAAAACAGATTTGTCAATAGGAGTTTTGCTACTAAACCCTACTATCTCTCCAAATTCTAATGTACTTGGAAGTCTCCAGTCGTGATAACCTGCTGCTCCCAAATTGTCACAATAATTTGCAGCACCTTGATAATTACCCATAGTAGAATAAGCTTCGGTTCCATCATTCCACATGTGATCATTCTTAGAATCTATTACAACATCTTGTTTAGGGTCTCTTTTAAGATGGTGGTTTTCAGTATATTCACCAGATTCTAATGTAGTTTTATCTAGTTTAAATGTGTGTGAACCAGAGGATAGTTTGTCGCCTAGTATGGACACTAAATAACCTATTCCTGCGTTAATACCTAAATCTATATCATATGAAAACGTCTCTTCAGCTACAGATATTATTTCAGTCATACTTAATTCTAAATATGGCTCGAGACTAAATGTAGGTCCAACGACATCATATATAGCTAAATCTAGCATAATTTGAACGCCTGCTGTAAAATTCTCTTTACCTGTAATCTGGGGTTTAATAAATGTATGTGTATTAATTATTGGGCTCTCTGCGGTACTCCAGCCATCATCGTGTTTATACAATAGAGCATACGATTTTTTATGTTTAGCTGTATAACTTGTTGATAATTCGACCGATACTGTATCAGATAAAATAAGATTTAAGTCTATCTTGGGACAAAATACAATTGGTACAGGACCAGCTTGAACATCGAAACAATCAATACTTATTTTATCTAAAGAAATTGTTTTCTTATCAGTTATTTTTTTTAATATAGTAGCAGAAATACCAATTGACAAGTCAGGAGTAACTGTAACTGATGTTGAATTTAAACGATAATAATGAGGATCTAAATATTCCCAATCATCATACCATGATGGGTTTGGAGCAGAGATATTCATTGCAACTTTTACTGGAATATCTAAAGTAATATTACCATCAATAGTTGCTTGTACATTACTGTATTCATCTTTAATAGTTTCATTAATCTTAATGCTTATGCCATCCCCACTATCAGTATCTGAAAGGGATGTAGCAGTTACTTTTAACTCTTTTGCTGCAGGATGAAGAGATAGTGTATCAAATGCATCTTGCAGATAGGCTTGTTTGCCTGTTACATGTAAGTTTTCATCACTATCTGTTTTTAATGATGTAACTTCAATTAATGCGCCATGTGGCATTAGATTGGAGCGATCATACACAATAATACTCCCAATTTCCACACTCTTATTCGTATCAAGAAAAAAAGATTCTTGACTCTCTGTAATTTTTCCAATTCCTACGCTTGTAAGAGGTGCTTGAGTTGCTTTAGAATGTACCATATTGTATTGTGCATTTATACTTGTTGTATCACGCGTGTATGATAAAATATAATTGGTATTAGCAACATTTGTTCTAGCAGACACAACACCACTAGCATCTTGAGTATTAAAAGGTGTTCCACTTTCACTGTTGTTGCACCCAGCCATAAACAATGTTGCAAAAGCAGCAACAACTAAATAGTATATTTTTCTCATTTTAAATTATCCTTTAATAACACCAGAAATTATCTCTTTTTTTACTGTTGGTATGCTGATTGAGGGAGTTGATAAGTTATGACCTAATATATCAAGCTTAAACCCTATGCTAGAATTAACTTCTGCATATAGAGATATTTTACTATCATTATCATCTATGATGTCTTTTAGCTCAAAGTATGGAAATATGTCAACAGTTGGACCTATAGTGTCATATAAGAGTAGCTCAACAGACATACTGTCACCTACCTTAAAGGTATCTGTACCACTTTTAGTAAACGGTGCTGTAAGATTGCTCTCATTTATGAAAGGGTCTTGAGTGAAAAACCACTCTTTTGGCTTCGCATCTTTTACATAAGAGAGTTTATACTCTTTAGAGTGAGCTGTTATGAAGCTTGTATTAATATCTACAGTAACATTCTCAGAGATGTTAAGATAGATATCTACCAATGGAGTAATAACTATTGGAACAAAATTAGTCATTATCGTAATAGGCTTATGTGTATAACTGATGAGTTTAATTTTTGTGTTGTTTAACTCTTTGCTTTGAGCTAATATTGTTGTGTTTAACTCCATTTCAACACTAGGAGTAGTTGTGAATTGTACAGATTTTAAAGAGAACCAGTCAATATCTACGTCTAAGCCGATATCGAGGTCGTAGTTAAAGTCTCCACTCACAGTTGCGAAGAGTGTTTCATTGTCTTTTACCTCAACATTATTCATATTAAGATTAAAATTAAATTTTTCTTGTCCATTAATATCTGGAGTAAATGTAACACCATCTACTTTGTATTTTTCTTTAATATTATCTTCATGAGTAAAAGAGAGAGTCTCTTTGTGTTTAAGATCAAGAAACTGAAAAGCGTCCTTTAAAGTTGCTTGAACTGCCGTTACAGTTGTGACATTTCCATCACTTTTAACACTTTTAACTTTAACTAATGCTCCATTTGGAGTATGATTACTAGTATCATGTACTAAAATATCATCTTCTTTTATGGTTGAAGCACTGTTGGTAACAGCACTAGTGACTATATTGCTTAATGTAGAGTAATAACTATTATCAATATTATCTTTATATTGAATAACATATGTTCCATCACTATTGTGTGTATAAGATACAACACTCTCCTCATCAACAACTTTTAAGTTGCTAGCAGGTGTAGATGATACTGAGTTGTCGGTACCACAGCCAATTATCATAAATGCTACAACTACAGCAGTTACATTTAAAGATAAGGTGAGTTTTTTCACTATCTCTCCTTTGAAATAAAATAGATTTGCAGTATTGTACTCAAAGATTATCTTACAAAAATGACATTATTATAAATATTAATAGTTTAGGACTTAATTTTAGAAAGAATTAGTGAAAAACTGATCAAATAAACTTTAAATAGTCTCATCTGCGTTATAATCATTTGTATGAATACAACATACGCTATCTCAGGTCATCTGGACAAAATATTGCCTTCAATCTGCTTCATTATGCAAAATTTCTTAATGAAATTTATAAAAAAACTCCTAGTGAGATAGTAGATGAAATCAGCAATAGCATTCATATCGATACTTAGGAGCGTAAAAAATAGACCTACAAAATATTTTTTCTTCTTAATTGTAGCTATTGTGACTCTCTTTTTACAAGCCTACATGCATAACTACAATATTGTCTATTTGGTTATGTTTTTTCTTTTTTCTGTTGCTGGGGCATCTTCGCACTTTGGGGTTTTAAACCTTGGGTATCTACATGTAAGGCTTCTGTCTTGCAGTAGATTTTTTGCTTCTCAATCTTCTACATGTAGTGTTATGGTAGAAAATAGGTATAAAAACTCTTCTTATGATTTAACGCTGATTAATGAGAATGAAAAACAGCATATTGACAAAATTGAGGCTGATAGTCACTGCATTGTAGAGTTGAAATATAACTTTGCTAAAAGAGGAGTTGTTAAACTTCCAAAGATAAGAGTTGAGTCACTTTTTCCTCTTCCTCATGAGTTAAAGTACAGACTATATGAGCTAGATGATGAGTTAGTGGTTTATGCAAAACCACAAGGGGTATCTATTTTTAAAAAATATATTCAAGATAGCTCTTTACATGGGGAAATTGATGATTTCGATAGTATAAAAAGACACAACAGTTCTGATGACATCTCTTTAATTCATTGGCCATCACTTGCCAAAAGTGAGACGCTTATGAGTAAAAGTTTTACCTACACAAATGAGTCTAAAAAATTGCATTTCGATTTTAAAAGTGCAGCGCAGAGTGATGAGAAAAGGTTGTCTCAACTGACACTTTGGGTGTTGGAGTGCGAAAAAAATGGATTTGATTTTACATTAGAAATAAGCAACAGAACATTAGATTCAAAAAAGTTAAGCCATGATGAAATACTTAAAATTATTGCTACATATTAAGCAACCATCTTCAGCTATGCTGTTGGATATTGCTCTAATACTATCTATTATCCCTCATCTTTTTGTTATGAAGTTTGCCATGATACTTTATGTTGTTATATCTCTAATTTTTATAGTGAAGCAAAAAAAATCGTCTCAATACTTTTTAATGGCTATTGGCTTTGTTGCTATTGGAGTTACATTTTTTAATAATTACAACTTTTCAAGTTTTTCAAAAATGCAGTTTTTTGTCTCTTTTGTAAGCTCACTTTTAATATATGCAATATCTCTTCAACGACTTAGCCGTATTACAAATTTTTATATTCAAATTTCACCTATGCTTTTGATGCTATTAGCATTTTTCTTTTTTAACACGATAACTATGCTTATATACGCGCTAGTTGTACTCTATGTTTTTGTTCTTTTAATGATTTGGTCAAGAATGAAGACAACACTACTACATGTAATAAAATTAAATACACAACTTTTTATAATCTCTTTGCCCATGGTTGCGCTACTATTTATGGTTTTTCCACGTATCTCATTTGAGAAAGCTCAATTTGGTTTCAGTGCAGATCAGTACTCAATCAGTGGATATGATGGTAAAATGAGTGTTACATCAAATGAGGTAAGGCTCTCTGGAAAAATTGTTATGGAGGTCTATTTCAAAGATGAAAACATTAGCAGTAGTGAGCTATATTTTAGAGGTTCAACACTCTATAACTATAATTCAATGCAGTGGAAGAAAAGCTCTTTTAAATCAAAAGAGAGGTTGCAAAGCAGAGGTAAAATAGTTGAATATGATGTTGTGTTATACCCTCACTCTAATAGTTGGATATACGCACTAGATATTCCAATAAGCTCTATTAAAGATGCTACACTCAATTTTGACTACACTATAACATCTAAAAAACCAATTATAGATATTAAAAGGTATAGGCTAAAATCTGCACTTGAACACAACATCTATGCTAAAGATTTAACTGAAGCCTTAAAAGTAGATGAGCTAGAGAGTAAAAAAACATATGAGAAGCTAAAAGGTATTAAGTTGCAAGATGTTGATAGTTATAAAAAAGCACAAATGCTAGTTAGTTTTTTTAAAAACCAAGAGTTAAAATATAGTCTAAAACCAACAAACATTGATACAAGTGACTTCCTTGACTCATTTTTGTTTGAGGCAAAAAATGGCTACTGTGTTCACTTCTCATCAGCTTTTGCACAAAGTGCAAGACTCTTAGGCATTCCCTCACGCGTAGTAACAGGATTCAAAGCTAACAAGAAAAATATGTTTAAAAACTACTTGATTGTTAAAGAGTCAGACGCACATGCGTGGGTTGAACTCTATTTGGGCAAAAGAGGGTGGGTAAGGTTTGACCCCACAACAACTGCACTTTATGAAAATAGTTCTCAAACTTTAACACAAAACACTCAAAGCAGTGAGAGTAAAACTACTCTTTTTCAAAGAGCAAACCTCTACTACATGTATGTCAAATACATCATAAACAGTTGGGTTTTAAATTATGACAGATTGAAACAGATGAAAATATTGGATGATTTACTCAACGATACAATCTATTTATTGAAGTTTATTCTCTCTTTTTTACTACTTGTAGTTGTCTCAATGACTCTGTTTTTTGTTATTAGAAGCTCTACATGTAGAGATGAGCTAGAGTGCGAAATGAGAAAAGTTCTCAAAATACTGAAAAAGAGAAATTTAATAAAATCAAACAGTGAAAGTATGGACTCATTTTTAATAAAATCGCAATCAGAGCTTGGCGTATCTTTGCAAAATATTAACGAACTTTATCACAAAATAAAGTACTCAAACGAGAATATAGATATTAAAAGTTTAAAAAATGAGATAAAAAGATTTAGTGATATTATGCACTAATTATTTCATATATCTTGATTTTTTTGATTCTTTAATTTTAGATACTTCTACCATTATAAACCCATCAACACAGTTTGAAAAATCAGGGTCAATGTTGAAGCCGTAAAATTTTACACCATCATCTTTACATAGGTCACTATATTGTTTGTAGAGTGTTGGTATAGTAACATTCATACTTTGTAAACTGTCTTTTAAGTTTTTAAAATCCTCTTTATAGTTTTTAAACGAAAATATATTATTTAGTGCAATCTCTTTTGTCTCAAACTCAAATGGCTCTTTAGGCTCTACTATGTTTTTTTTGCCACCAAAGTAGTTACCATAAAAGTCAACTAACAGCTCTTTTGCATATTGAGGATAAGATCCACTAATAGTAACTGGACCGTACATGTATTTAATATTTGGACTGTTTTTTAAATATGCACCAATTCCATACCATAAGTAATCTAATGCTCTTGTCCCCCAATATTTTGGTTGTATAAAACTTCTTCCCAACTCAATACTGTTTTCTAAATATGGGAGGGCTTTTTTATTAAATTTAAAAAGTGAATGAGTGTAGAGACCTTTAAATCCATACTCATCATAAACATCATCAGCAACGGCAATTCTGTATGAGCCAACAATCTCTAAATCATCTTCATCCCATAAAACTATGTGTTCATAATATTTGTCATACTTATCTAAATCTCTTTTTTTGTTAACTCCCTCATTTACTTTTCTAAAGCTTATTTCACGAAGTCTTCCAATCTCTTGTAATATAACAGAATCTTCAACATATTTGTAGAGGTAAATTTTTTTACCATCTGAAGTTTGACCCAATAGTTGAGACTCTTTCAACTCTTTTCTTAGCATTTTTTTATCTTCGCTTCTAGCTATTGGGTTTTGAGTTTTAAAATAGTGTTTTTTGCCTTTTTTTAGTGAGTAGAGATGTTTTTTATAAAGTTCTACAACACTTTTGTTATCATGGTTATTTGGAACAGTATCTTCAAAAGCTATTGTCTTACCTATTTTTATTGTTATGTTTTTATCCTCTTTTTTAAACATTTCATCGGAGAGCAGTATTGTAGAAAATGTTTTATTTAAAATAGATATTGTGTAAAAAAGCTTTGAATTTTTTGCATCAACAAAAATTGGTAGTATTGGGGATTTTGTTTTTTGTGCAAACTTTAAAAATCCTCTTTGCCATGGACCATCTTTTATTCCAGTTGGACTCAACCGACTAACTTCTCCTGCTGGAAATATTATGATTGCCTCTTCATTGTTAAGCGAGTCATATATTTTTTGGATACTCTTTTTAGATTGAGCAGATTTGAAATTGTCTATGTTGATAAAGAGTGATTTTAAAGGATCTAAATCAGATAAAAAATCATTTGCTACAATTTTTACATCTTTTCTAATTGTTGATACTAACTTAAGCAGACAAAGTGCATCTAAAGCACCCAATGGGTGGTTGGCTATTATTACAACTCTACCACTTGATGGAATGTTATCTATGTCATTATTGCTATATGAAAAATCAAAATTAAAATGCTCTAGGACAGACTCTACAAATTCAAACCCGTTAAGATGACTGTACTGTTTTAGAAAACTATTTATATCATCTTGATGGATTAGCTTTTTTGCAAATTTAAATATTGATTTTTTCAATACTTTGTTACTATTGATTTTTGGAAAATTTTTATTAATCTCTTTCTCTATATCAATCATAATATGCCTCATTAGGTGAAATACTGCTATTGTATGATAGTTATATTTCAATATGATTACTTTAATCTTTTTTCATCTATTATGGTCAGGCACTTAATATGGATTTTTCAATACTTTCTTCTAGTGCTTGTTCATCTGTTTTAGTTGCCATTTTGTATCTCTTTTATAAATCTATCAAAATCTTTTAAATGATTTGTAACTATAGCTACAACTATATCAAGATTTAAATTTTGATAATCGTGAACTGCCAAATTTCTAAACCCTACCATTTTTTGCATAGAATGGCTTATATCTTTTGATAATATTTTATTCTCTTCTAATAAAACAAAAACTTCTCTACTTGTTTTTGGTATCCCAAACTTCTCTACTCTTACTATATGAGTTGATATATCTATAGTAGCTTGAGAGAGTCTCTCAATATTTAAAATAATTGAATCTTGTTTAGTGTAACAGTTTCTCAGTCTTTCGTCCCATGTCTTATGAAAGGCTGTCTTTATACCGTTTGCCAGCCAGAAGCTATTTTCAGGCGACACCATAATGCCCAAATTCTCAGACTTTATGAGCTCAGGAATTCCACCTACCTTTGCAGTCA
>JAYEGD010000203.1:0-2445 GCA_034658915.1 Campylobacterota bacterium
CTTACTTTATTAGTTATAGATGCTTCAATAGGATTGTTTTCTATATATCTTAAGAGAGTGTAAAAATAATTTTCTGATATGATGTACTTAGATTTGTATCTGTTTTGAAACAGATGTCCACTTCTTGAAATTACACCCCTGTGAGTGAATCTCCACTTTTACGATATATTTCTTTAAAATAAAAATGAGTTTCACATATACCCACTAGATTACGATTAGATTTAGCAGGTTATCACCATGTCATAAACAGAGGTGTAAACCGTTCCATCGTTTTATTAATAATTGGTAAAAGAGTTTGATTTACAAACCTTGCAATCTCCATAGCTCAACGTCTTCGTGACCCGATGGCTGCACTTGTCAAGATTGATCCTAAGTCATTGGGAGTAGGGCAGTACCAACACGATGTAAACCAGAGTGATTTGAGTAAAAAACTAAAAGATTAAATATCAGCTAATTTCTTCTCATACTCTTCCATGATTTCATCCAATTTAGTTTGAGCAATTTCTAAGAGTTCAAACTTCTCTTCTACATCATTTTCTTGGGATGATACTAGTTTTGATAGCTCCATAACTTTTGAACTATCTCCACTGTTTGAGACCTCTATTAACTCTTTGTGGTTAGCTTCTAGTAACTCTTCTGTCTTCATAATGAAATCTTCTAGTTTTTGAACCTCTTTTTTTAGTGGGCTTGTTAGTCTGCTTCTCTCTTGAATTAGTATGGCTCTTAATTTTTTGTTCTCTTTTTTGTTTACTTTTGGACTCGCTTTTACTTTTTCGACTATCTCTTCTTCATCCCAGCCTATTTTTTCTAAAAATGAGTCGTAACCACCATCAAAATACTCAGCACTTCTGTTTGTGAAAACAATCAATCTATCACACACTCTTCTTAGTAACTCTTCAGAGTGAGTTACAATTACAACTGAGCCTTTAAATTTTTTTATTGCAACTGTAAGTGCCTCTATTGAGTCCATATCAAGGTGGTTTGTTGGCTCATCTAAAAATAGCAAGTTTACATCTCTTGCTATTATTTGTCCTAGCATTACACGACTCTTCTCTCCACCTGAGAGGAGTGATACTTTTTTATCAGCACTATCACCACTAAACATCATACCACCACAAATTGAGCGAATTTTTTGAGATGAGAGTTTCACATTTGCACTGTGAATTTCATCCATTACGCTACTGTTTGGATTTAGTCTTGAAATATTTGTTTGTCCAAAATGTACACTAATTGTGCTTGAGTGTGGCTCAACACTGCCACTGTTTTGCTCTAATTCTCCAGAAATAGTGTTTAAAAGTGTAGATTTACCTTTTCCATTTTTCCCAATTATCCCTAAACATTTACCTTTTTCAAGAGTGAATGATATATTTTCAAATAGTATCTTATCTGGTGTGTAACCAAAGCTTAAATCCTTTACATGTAGAAGAGTTTTTGCTGGAGTGTCATGAAAATTAAAATCAAACTCTAACTTTGCATCATAACTTAAATCTTCCATATCTTCCATCTTCTCTAAAAGCTTAACTTTAGATTGTGCAAGAGCAGCTGTTGAAGCTCTTGCTCTATTTTTTGCAATGAACTCCTCTAGCTCTTGACGTTTTTTATCTTGCGAGGCTTTTTGTTTAATGTAGAGTTCATCACTACTTTTTAACTGCTCATAAAATTTATGAGTATCTCCTTGAACAATATTTAGACCTTTTCTTACTATGCCCATAGTGTGAGTTGTAACACTGTCCATAAAGTCTCTATCATGAGTAATTAAGATTACTTCGCCCTCAAACGTGTTAAGAAAACTCTTTAACCATCTAAGAGATAGAATATCAAGGTAGTTAGTAGGCTCATCTAAAAGAAGTAAATTTGGCTCTGTTACTAGAAGTTTTGCTAAATTAATTCTAATTTGGTAGCCACCAGAAAATGAGAGTGGATTTTTTTGCAAATCATCTTGTGTAAAGCCTAATCCAAAAAGAATCTTTTCCACTCTATAGATGTCATATTTCATCTCTTCACTTAGAGCTAATGCTGCTTCATTTTGTAAAGTATCTTCACTAAATTCAAGATGTTGTCTTAAAGTTCCAATTTTGTAACCTTTTGGAACAATCACCTCTCCACTATCACTTGTCTCTTCACCTAAAATAAGTTTGAAAAGAGTAGATTTACCACTACCATTACGCCCTACAAGTCCTATTTTGTTACCAGAATTAAGTTTAAAACTTAAATTATTAAAAAGTTCTTGAGATGCAAAATTTTTTGAGATATTTGAGAGTTGAATCATAGTTTATCCATATTTTTTGTTTGGATTTTACTATATTTTTACTTAAGTACCTGACCATAATAGATGACATATTCAATGAAAAGAGAAGCTATAAGCTGTGAGGCAAAATCTCGCAGTTGCACTTATTGTGCCTCAAGAGGTTTTAACGAAGCAGATTGTAGCTTACACCCTCAAGG
>JAYEGD010000204.1:0-10536 GCA_034658915.1 Campylobacterota bacterium
ACGACTTTGCTGCTGAAGTTGCAGCACAAATGGGTTAATTTAAACATCTACATGTAAACCACTTCAAGCTTTTAGCTTGAAGTGGTTTGCTTATCTCTATTTCATCTTTAGAAATTTCTCCAACTCTTTAATTCCCTTATCATTTTTAATACTAAATTTTATCTCTATACGTCTTGAAGCGTCTTTGTCTTCACTTCCGTCAGCTTTATAGATTAAATTAGAGTAAGATTTACCACTAGCACTTACAAGCTGTTTAAGCTCCTCGGTATTGTCAAGCTTCATTGATAGAAGAAACTTCATAACTTCTAAGGCTCTTCTTTGAGATAGCCCAAGGTTGTACATGTAGTCACCATCAGAGTTAGAGTGTCCCTCTATTACAATGCTCTCTATATTTTTTCTAATATCATTATTAGAAAAAAGTGTATGGATATATTTTCCAAGAATTTTTTTCAACTCTTTTTTAGAGTCATCTTTTAGTGTGTATTTACCCTGTGTAAATAAGATGTTAGACGAGAAGCGTATAGCACCACTATTAGGATCAATATTAATAGAGTCACCCAGTGCTTTTTTTAGCTCAGAGACAACATGAATTTTAATACCTGTTAAGTTTCTAATTTTTGCCTTTGTTAAATTTAAATCAGTTGCTACTCTTTGATACTCTGCAACTTGAATTAAAAGACGCTTTTCAAGATAAGCTAACTCTTCTTGCGTCAATTTAAACGCTTTTTCTTGATTAGCAATTTTATTTTGAGCATCTTGTAGCTCTTGATTGCTTTTGTTCAGTTCACTATCTTTAGTTAATATACTATTTTTTAGTTCACTATTTTCACTCTCAAAATCAAAAATAAGATTTTTAAGTGATTTCATCTCATCTGCATTAAGAGTTAGTTTTGCTAATTGCTCTTTTGATGCTTGTTCTAACGCACCAACATTTAGTAATAGCTCTGCAATTTGACTTGTTTTATACTCTAAATGATTTTCTGCTTCACTTAGTGCATTTTTAGTTTTTCCTAGCTCTTTTTCTATTTTTTCTCTCTCTATCTCAATAGCTATACGCTCTTGTTGGTTTTTTGATAGTTTTGAACGTAAATTTGCTAAAGCACTCTTTTTATTAGCTAAATCTTTATTGCTCATTTTAAGGGCATTTTGCTCTTTTGCTAGTGAACTGCGAAGTGCTTCTAGGTCTGTTTGAACAAGTACATATTTTACAACAATGCTACCTATAAGAAGTATGAAAATGAATAGAAGTCCAGCCATCAAGTCAGCATAAGAGACCCAGAAGTTTTGCTCTTCTGTATTTCCTTTTTTTGAAAAGTCCACTCTTTTATGCCTTAGTTGCTATTGAGCTTTTGCTATCTTGTATTGCTTCAAGAAGCTCATTGTACTGCGTTGTAAAGAGGTTTGTAAAATCACTATTACCTTGAATCATATGTGAAAATGTCTTTAGCATTTCACGTTTTTGTTGAACAAACTGCTCATTTTGATCTTTAATTGTATCTAGTGAACTCTGTAGAGTTTGAGACATCTCTACTACAGTGTCATTAAGAGAGATTTCACGCTTACTTGAGAAGTTTAGAAGCTCTTGAAGTGAGCTATTGTTTGTGTGCAGTTGTGATGTAACATCTCTTACACTTTGTGCAATTGTCGAGTAGTTTTCAATCATATTTTCATCTGTCTCTTGGCTTGAGCGCATTGCCTCTACTGTTTTTGTTAATTTTTCATCAATTTGTGTGACAACTTTAGATTCAGCTTTTACAAAATCTTCAAAAACATCAAAGCGCTCACGAATTGTTTTGTCCATCCCTGCTACATACTCATCTGCTCTAAATAGTGAAAGAGTTGCTAACATCTCTTTTTGCAGACGGTGAGACTCAACATATTTCGCATGGTCTAGTTCATACTGTGTCCAGATGTTATTACGATTTTTTTCAATAATTTGATTAACAGATATTTCAAAAAGTGTCAAACCACGCTTTTCAAAAAATATCCACCATAAAGATAAAAAGATACCATATATTGATACATAAAACGCAGTACCAACCCCACTAAGCAGGAGTGAAATTTCCGCCTCTAAAGCCTCAGAAGTAGATGCACCAAAATCTGGCATAGAGATAGCAATAGATATAAACGTCCCTAAAATACCAAGTGTTGGAAAAATAGTTGAAGCAACTGATGAGTAGTTTTCATTTCTTAAAATGCTATAATACTCTTTAAATATCGGCTCTATATTACCTATGGCTTTGTTTGTGCCATTAACTTCAAAAGCATTTACATGTAAAAAATGTTCAACACTTTGATTAACATGTTCACTGTTTTTCTTAAACCTACATATTAAATATATTGCATTATTAGATATAAAAAAGATATATATAATAAAAATAATTGTTATTAAAATAAGTGTATGAATACCTGTTTTAAGAGGAACATAACCTAGATATGCTGCATATACACCAACTAATACCGCTAAAGGTAGCCATAGCAGTTTTAAAAATGCTACTGCACAAAAGGGTTTTTCTAGTTTTAACTCTGTTTTTTTCTCTTCGTTTGACATCTATTAAGCCATCCCTTATTTTTTTATGAAAATTTTAGCATACATACCTGGAAATACTTCTGAATCTTTTTTATCAAAGGTAACACGCATGGTAATTTTGTGTGTCATAGGATTAGCATCTGGAATAATTGCTTTTATAACACCTATTGTTGTGTAGTCAACTGCTGGTATTTTTACTTCAACAATTTTTCCATCATGAACATGTTTAATCATGCTCTCCGAAATTGATACATCTATCTCTAAGTCTTCACTATCTACCATTACAATAGCTAGCATACCTGGCATAATCATATCACCTGGTTTAATATGTTTTTGTACAATTGTACCATCTGATGGTGCTTTCATCTTTACATAATTGTACATTGTAGCCATCTGTTTTGCTTTAATTGAAGCTTGTTTTACAACTAATTGAGCAGCATCTAACATTCCAGAAACATTCTCTGCCATTGAGTCTAAACTATCTAAGTCATCCCACATCTCTTTTTTAGTAGATTTGCTAGCTTTTTTAGATGTTGAGATTCTATCTTGAACTCTTTTTCGTCTCTTATCTATATTTGCAAGTCTTTTTCTCCAAAACTCTACAACTATTTTAGACTGTTCTAGTGATAGCTCTGCTTGAGACTTCATGATGTCAAACTCTGCTGACTCCATCTCATATAAATCATCTTCTCTTTTTACCTTATCGCCCAGTTTAACGAACACTTTTTTTATGTAGCCCATATATCTGCTACCGATAAATTTTTGTCCATTTGAAATGACAGTTCCTGTTAGAACCAAGTCATTTGCTGATACTGTTACGAAAAGTAAAAGTGGTATTAAAAGTTTTAACATAATTTATTGTTCCTTATTGTAACACAAATAGTTTATCTACCAACTACGCATCTCTTGATGGCACTCAATACATGCTTTTGAAATTTTTGTAAATGCTTGTACAGCTTGACGAGTATCGCCTGCTTTAAAGCGTTCTAGGATTGTTAATGATTTTCTATTTATTTTTTTAACCATTTTGTTTGTAAATACAACTTTTTGGTTTAAATAGCGCATTATAGGGTCTTTTTCTTCAACTTCTTCAAGTGGTGGCTTTACACGCTTAACGGATTTTTCTAGCTCAGTAACACCAGTTGCAACCATATCATAGTTATTGTAGAAAAAACCTGTCTGAATATCATTCATAGCTGCTGCCATTGCACGCATATCTGCAACTCTATCTTTGATTGTATATTCTCCAGCACTTAATAATGCACAACCTAATGCCAATGTTGAAACTATTTTTTTCATTACTATTTTCCTTTGTATAATTTAAGTTTAGGGATTATATCAGAACTTTAACTTACAAGCACATTAAGTAGTAAATATAAAATTTAATAAGTAATTTTAATACTAAAAATAAGTTAAGTTATAATGATTAATTATATGCTACTTTAAGTTGAAGTTCAGAATTTAACCGTCATAATGCGAATGAAAATTTGATTTAGGGAGAAATTAATCATGAAAAAAATCTTACTTACGAGTGCAATTAGTGTTGCATTAGCTACTACATTATCGGCTGAGTTCAGTTTTGGTGATATGTTTAAAGACATGAAAGATGGTATGACAAGCATGAGCAAAGATGCTCGTGGTGCTGTAGGCGATATGACAGATGGTGCTGTTGAAGTTTCTAAAAGTGGTGAGCGTACAGCTACAAGTATGTCACATGATGCAAAAGATACTGGTACTAAAATGTCAGATGACTTAAAATCAGCTGAAATTGCTACTGTTCAAAGTGGTGAAGATAGTGTAACAGGTATGAGTAAAGATGCTAGAGACTCAGTAATTGAGGTTGCTGAAGATACTAAAGATTCAGCGACAAATGTATCTCGTGACTTAAAAGATAGCTCAACAATGGCTACTAAAGACTTTAAAGATAGTGCAGTTTCTGTATCTGCTGATGTTAATGATGCTACAAAAACTGTATCTAACGATATTAGAACAACTGGAACTACTGCTTCTAATGATTTAAGAGATTCAACTCACAATGTTTCTAATAACTTAAATGATTCAACTAAATCTGTATCTAGTGATATTAGAACAACAGGAACTACAGCCTCTAATGACTTAAGAGACTCTTCAAATACAATATCAAATAATGCTAATGACTCTACTAAGTCAATATCTGGTGATATTAGAACAACAGGAACTACGGCTTCTAATGATTTAAGAGACTCTTCTAAAACATTGTCAAACGATATGAGAGATTCAACTAATACTGTTTCTAACAATGCAAACGATTCTACTAAAACATTGTCAAATGACTTAAGAGACTCTTCAAACACAATCTCTAATAATGCAAATGACTCTACTAAAACTGTATCTAACAATGCAAATGACTCAACTAAATCAGTTGCAAAAAGTGCTAATGATGCAAGCAATAACGCTTCATACAACATAAGTGACTCAACTAAATCAGTTGCAGATAGTGCAAATAGTGCTACAAGAAGTATTTCACAAAGTGATTATGATGAGTATTTAGAGCTTAAAAAGAAATATAGCAAATAATTTCATCACAATTCATAAATACAGTCTCTACATGTAGAGCTGTTTTTATGTAATTTTATTATCTATTTTTCTAAATATATAGTAAAATTACAATAAACATAAACTGGTATAACATCAGTACTTTTCCGATAAAAAGAGCAGACAATGACAGATAAAGAGCCTACTAGCAAGAAATATCAAGTAACAGATATAGCTGGAAAACTTGCAAAAGGTTTTTTGAAAAATCCTCTAACGGCAGTTTTGGGGGCATTTTTAATACTTATTGGCTACATATCTTTAGAGGTTATGCCTCGTGAAGAAGATCCTCAGATTGCAATTAGTGGTGGTGCGGTTATTATACCCATGCCAGGGGCAACGCCTCAAGAGATTGAGAATGTAATTGTTAAGCCACTAGAGAGAAAGCTTAGAGAAGTTAGTGGTATAGAGCATATTTACGGAATTTCATCTGATAATGTTGGTATGGTTAATGTAATGTATTACATTGGCGAAAATCGTGAAGACTCGAACTTAAAACTTTATGATAAAGTTATGCAAAATATGGACTTACTGCCAAAAGGTGCAATGCAGCCACTCATAAAAACATTTGATATAGATATTGATGTTCCAATTTTAACAGTAGCATTTTATGCAAATAGTGACTCAGATTTAACACAAGCAGAACTTTTTAGAAAAGTAAGAAATATTCAACAAAGAATTAATAAAATAGAAAACGTCTCCAAAACCCTCTTAAAGGGTGAGCATAAACAACAATACAATATTGAGGTTGATGCGGGAAAACTCTCTGCATATAACCTATCTTTAGGTCAACTTATGATGGGAGTAGAGTCGCTAGCTGCTAATGTGCCATCAGTAAATGGTAGCACTGTTGGTGGTGAACCGCTAATTTTTGGAATTAAAAATGCAATTGAGAGTGTAGAAGATGTTGAGAATATTATGGTGGCTAACTATAGAGGTTCGCCAATATATTTGAGAGATGTTGCAACTGTTAGTGATGGAGTTGATATTCAAAATTTCAAAGATGTCACTCTTATTATTAATGAGGGGAATGTGACAGACCCACAATTTAGTGAAGATATTCCACAAATTACACTAAGTGTTGCAAAACTTGCTGGTAAAAATGCTGTTAATGTCTCTAAAGATGTAATTGAGATGCTAAGTAGTAGTGAAAAAGAGTTCGATCGTTATGGGATTAGTTATATTATTACACGTAACTATGGACTTAGAGCAGATGAAGCTGTAAATGAGTTGATGCATCATCTTGTTATTACAATTATTATTATTGCTGTTATGTTAATATTTTTCTTAGGATGGCGAGAGTCATTAATTGTAACTTTCTCTGTTCCTGCCATATTAGCTATTACACTTTTTATTGCCTATATGACTGGACAAACTATTAATCGTATTACACTCTTTGCATTTTTACTCTCGCTTGGATTACTTGTTGATGCAGCTATTATTGTTATTGAGAATATCCATAGACATCTTCATCTCCCTGAGACTGCTGAAAAAGATATGGGAGAGATGCTTATTGAAGCAACAGATGAGATTGGAGCGCCTACAAATATTGCAACACTAGCGATTATTATGACAATGGTTCCTATGGCTTTTGTTGGTGGAATGATGGGTTCATTTATGAAGCCAATTCCATACAATGTACCAGTGGCACTAGTCGCTTCACTCTTTGTTGCATATATATTTACCCCATATTTAAGTCTTAAACTACTAAAAAAACCTGACCATGTAGGTCATTTTGAGTCAGATATAAAACATGGTGAGTGTCACGATTCATCGATAGTTGAAAAAGATGAGAAAAGAGAGAAAGTTTATGAAGATGGATGGGATAGATTATGAAAAAGTTTGAAAACTTTATATATAACATTCTTCTTTCAAAGAGGAAAAAGAGCATAGTTCTACTGCTAACATTTTTAGCATTTGTAGGAACTATTATGATGTTTCCAACAAAGATGGTTTTAGCAAGAATGCTTCCAGGAAAGAGTGATAGTACATTTTCTATATATATAGACGCTCCTACAGGTGCAGATATTGCTCAAACAAAAAAGATTACCTCTTGTGTAACGAATATCTTAAGACGTGAGGGTGAAGTTAGAAATATGGAAGTTTTTTATGGTCAGGGTATCCCACTTGATTATGCAGGACTTGTTAAAGGTGCTTCTATGAAACGCACTGAAAATTTAGCAGAGATTGCTATTAATTTAACAGATAAACACCATAGAGAAGAGCCATCTTTTTTAATGGTTCAACGTCTGCGTCCAGTTATTCAAAAAAAATGTACAACTATTGTTGATGGAACAATTATCAAGCTCATAGAACAGCCATCAGGTCCTCCAACATTGGCTAGTATTGTTGTTGAAGTCCATGGAGATAATTTAAAACAATCAAGAAGAGTTGCAGGTGAAGTTGCAGATATTTTAAGATACACAGATGGTTTAGTAGATATTGACATTATGCTAGACGATAGATATGACACATATGAACTTCTTCCAAATACTGAGAAAATTTCTCGTAGTGGATTAGCAATTTCGCAAGTAAATAACATTTTATATTTAGCTTTTGAGGGAATGGTTATAGCGAGTAAAAACTCAAGAAATGCGCCTGATCAAATCCCAATCTTTTTAACACTAGATAAACACACAAAAGAGTTTGAAAACAGTTCACAAGACGCACTTGAGAGTAAACTCTCATCACTTAATTTAATGAATCAAATGGGAATGTTAGTCCCAATGAGTGAAGTTTTAGAGATAAAAAAAGTAAAAGCAAACTCAACAATTATGCATAAAAATTTAAGTAGAATGATAAATGTAATAGCTGAAACAGACATGGTATCTCAAGTCTATCCTCTTTTGGAAGCTAGAGAGACCATGATAGAGTATTTTTCACAAGAGTATAACGTAACAAAAGATCCAGGAATATCCACTTTTATGTTTGATTTGCACTTAGAAGACAAAAAGAGTGGAGAAAAATTCTTGCTAAGATGGGATGGGGAGATGAAAGTCTCTCTTGATACTTTTAGAGATTTAGGCGGTGCATTTATTGCCGCACTTATTATGATATTTTTACTTCTTGTAATTTACTATAAAAGTTTTGCTATTAGTGGAATTGTTCTTCTTGGTAGCTTTTTATCTATTATTGGGGTTATTTTGGGTCATTATGTTGCAAACTGGTTTACTAGTGAGACATTTTTCTTAACTGCAACATCGCTTATTGGTTTTATTGCATTAATGGGAATTAGCTCTCGTAACTCTATTTTGTTAATAGATTTTACGCAATCACTGATGGGTTGCTGTGGTATGCCTAAAAAACGTGCCATTGCATTAGCAGCTGCAACTCGTGCTATGCCAATTATGCTAACGGCAATTGCTATTATTTTAGGATCAGCACTACTTGCTAGTGACCCTATATTTGGTGGGCTTGGTGTTGCACTTATCTCTGGGACAGTTGTAGCAGTAATAGTATCACTACTATTTATACCGATTTTAATGGACAACTCATCAGCTATTGACTATGTAGATGATGAAAATTGTCACCCATCACCAGGTGGGCATGTGGAAAATGATTAAACTCCTACATGTAACACTTTGTGTTGCTTTAATAAGTTGCACAGTAGTTGCAAGTGAATACTCGTATAAAAATTATTTAAGTGGTAATTGGGGTGGAGAGAGAGAGCATCTTCACAATTTGGGAGTAGATTTAAAGTTAAACTACACAACAGAACCAGCCTCTTCAATATCTGGTGGTTATCAAAATAACTATACCTATCTTCATAATATTGGTGCAGAGTTTGACGCAGATTTAGAGAAGCTTTTAGGTATTAAAAAGACAACATTTTTAGCAAAGTTTTCTAGTAGAAGTGGTCAAAACGTATCTGAGGAGTATGTTGTTCCTGCTTCAGCACAACAAGGTCGCTATGTATATGGTGAATATTTTAATAAAAGTCAAGAGATATACGGTGGTCAAAAGACAAAAATGGTTAATTTTCAAGTTACTACACAACTAACAAAGAGTACCTCTTTTGATGTTGGTCGCCTTGTGATGAATGACTTCTTTTTACGTTCAGATTTGTACTGTGATTTTATGAGTAACTCTACATGTGGAGCCCCAAAAGGAGTCTTTACTCCTTATGCATTAGATGCTTATCCAGATGCAACAATGGGCGCTCATGCAGCTATAAATATAACTCCTATTGTTGATCTACATGTAGGCATATTTGATGGTGGTTGGACAAAGCAACAACCATATGGGTTTGATTGGGGATTAGGTAAAAACGGTACAGCGTTTAGTGTAGAGGCACAACTTTTTTTACAAAGAGGTAGTGTTTATGGAACACAAAAAGTTCTCAAATTTGGGGCTACTCATCATAGTGGAGAGTTCGATAATTATAAGAGTGGCAAAAGTACAAAAGGTAACAGTTCATACTATATACTAGCAGATATTGGACTATATAGTGAAGATAGTGAAAAAAACCAAGGTTTGTCTATTTTTGGCTCATACATATACAACCCAAATGAGGAGATATCTGCATTAAACCATTTTTTTAACTTAGGTTTTGTTTATAGAGGATTGATTAATTCAAGAAGTAGAGATAAATTGGGGTTAAACTATGTTTTCTCAAAACACTCAAAATATAACACCTATACACATAACTATATCAGTGGTCAAGTTCGCTCAGATGAGAGCATTATTGAGTTAAGTTATAATTTTGTGCTTCCATATGGTATTAACATCATGCCAGATATGCAATATATTCACCACCCAAATGGCTCTAGTGATTTTAGCGATGTAACAGTTTTAGGAGCTAAATTTAGCGTTAATTTCTAATATAATTACAATTCAAACATATTAACTAGCATTTTTGAAATTTCTTTTGATGTTGCTTTATCAACATCTCCAAGTTTCTTTACAAGTCTTGTTTTATCAACTGTTCTAATTTGGTCTAGTAGTACAAAGCCATCTTTCTTTTCAAATTTTACTTTTGGTCTAAATATAAAGTCAAAACCTTTAGATGTCATGGGAACAATTATTACAGTTTTTAAAACATTCATTTCATTGGGTGAAATCACTATGCATGGTCTAGTTTTTTGAATTTCAGAACCAACAGTTGGATTTAGTTTAACAAGATAAATCTCGTATCTTTTGATATCTATTACCATTCATACTCTTCTAAATCATTATCATTTAGTAAATCTTCTAGCAATCCCTCATCTTCTAATCCTGCATGGCTAGAGATAACTTTCTCAATATTCTGCCTCCAAGTATCTCGTCTTGTACCTCTAATAGGTTTGATTAATAAACCATTTTCTACTACCTCTAACTCTAAATTGACATTTTCAAGATGTGCTTGGAGAATAAAAGGCTTTGGAATCCTAATACCCTGTGAGTTCCCAATTTTTGTAAGCATAGTCATAATTAACTCCTTTTAGTAATTATAATGT
>JAYEGD010000205.1:0-10515 GCA_034658915.1 Campylobacterota bacterium
TTAAAGCAAAAACTATTCCATCACCCCTTTTTATAGTTTAAAATAACAATCCAAACTACTGCCAAATCTATGATTACATCAGCGCCATTAAAGACAGCAAAGTCAAAACCGCAGTGCCAATAGACCATATCTACCACACCACCATGTGCAAATCTATCGTAAATATTTGATGCGCCTGCACCTAAAAGCAGTCCTACAGGAACACTAAAATATGACCTGTTCAATCTTATTACATAGACAAAAACTGCTACTAACATTGCAATTTGAATCCATTTTAACCACTCTTGTAAAAAGGCAAACATAGAGAATGCAACACCTTTGTTATAGACCAAAATCAAATCAATGCAATCTCCATAGTAACGATAACCGTCTAAAATAAGTTGCTTTGTGCTTTGATCAATAATAACCGCACCAAGTGCAGCTAAAAACATTGCTAGAAGATTTTTAATCATTTAGGGCTTTTTTGAAAAAGTCTGTTAAGATAGCCATATTTTCATCTATCTCTTTTTGTGTTGGAGCTTCTAAAAGTATGCGTAGTAAGTTCTCAGTTCCTGAGTATCTAATAAGATGACGAATGTGCTGTTTTTCTATGTTTTCAAGTATTACATGTAGTCCATCTATTGAGTCTAAAGGTTTTTTACTGTTTATTTTCATGTTTACAAGTGTTTGAGGATATAGTGTAAAATCTCTTAAACACTCTGAGGCTTTTTTCTTACTCTCAAGAATAAGTGAAAGTGTTAAAAGTGCAGATGCTAAGCCATCTCCAGTTTTTGCAGCGTCAAGGTGGATGATATGTCCACTCTGCTCACCTCCAAAATTTAGAGAATTTTTCTTCATCACATCTAAAACATGTTTATCTCCAACATCACTGCGGTAGAGTTTTAAGCCATGCGACTCTACATAATCTTCTAAACCTTGATTTGACATAACAGTTGCAACAACTCCATCGCCTTTTAACTGATTAGAGTTTTTAAGATAGACTCCCAATGCTCCAATGAGTTGATCGCCATCTACAACGTCACCATTCTCATCTACAACTACCACCCTGTCTGCATCACCATCTAGTCCAAAACCAACATCTGCTCTAAATTTTCTTACGCTCTCTTGTAAATCTTTTGTATGAAGTGCGCCACAATCTTCATTTATGTTGTAACCATTTGGCTTATTGTGCAAAACAATTACCTCTGCACCCAACTCCTCTAAAACTGTTGGACCAACTTTGTAGCCTGCACCATTTGCAGTGTCTAAAACAATTCTCATTCCATGTAGTGATAAATGTGCAGGAAAAGAGTTTTTAAGCTGTACGATATAGCGTCCTATTACGTCATCAATACGTTTAGCTTGACCTATTTTTTTACCAATTTTATAAGAGTTTTCAATTTGATTTTCATCTTTAAAAATAGCTTCAATATTTCTCTCCGCCTCTAAAGAGAGCTTATTTCCATGTGCATCAAAAAATTTTATTCCATTGTCTTCATATGAGTTATGAGAAGCACTAATCATAATTCCTGCATCACAACGCATATTTTCTGTTAAAAATGCAATTGCTGGTGTTGGCATTGGTCCTATTTGAATGACATCATAACCTACAGAAGTGAGACCACTTACTATTGCATTTTCTATCATATAACCACTTTTTCTTGTATCTTTACCAACTAAAATCTTTTTTGTTGAGGCTGTTGAGCTGAAGTAAATTCCTGCAGCTTGAGCGATACGAAGCGCCAAAGACGCACTTAAAAAACTTCCCGCTTGACCACGGACTCCATCTGTTCCAAATAATTTCATACTATAATTCCTAAGTTTAACTTAATTTTAATCATCTTTAAGATAGTATTCTACACTAAATTTTATAAGGATTAATTGAATGGCAAATCACAAGTCTTCATTAAAACGCATTCGTCAGACTGAAAAACGTACTGAACGTAACCGTTTCTACCGTACACGTCTTAAAAACATCGTAAAAGCTGTAAGAGCTTCTATTGATGAGGGAAATAAAGAAGAAGCAGAAGCTGCTTTCAAAATAGCTAACCAACAACTACATAAATTTGTTAGCAAAGGTGTTTTGAAAAAAGAGACTGCTTCACGTAAAATCAGTCGCCTTCACACTGCTGTAAACGCAATATAAACCAAGTAGATGAGTTTTTACTCATTTACTACTACATGTAAACCTCAAACACTAAAAATCAAACTACCAAAATTTAATCTTCAAAAGTGAGTTAATCATGCTATCAGATAAATTAAATCCATTTATTAAGCGCTATGATGAGTTAAGTGATCTTCTTTGCAGCAGTGAAGTTATCTCTGATGTTAAAAAAATGACTGAACTGTCAAAAGAACAATCCTCTATTCAAAAAGTATATGATAAAGCAAAAGAGTATAAAGCTATATTAGATGAGATAGAAGACGCAAAAGCGATGCTAGGTGATGCTGATATGGGTGATCTTGCAAAAGAAGAACTCAAAGAGTTAGAGCCTAAAATTGAGCCACTAGAAGAGGAGATTAAAACTCTTCTACTACCACGTGACCCTAATGATGATAGAAATACAATTATAGAGCTTCGCGCAGGTGCTGGTGGGGATGAAGCTGCAATTTTTGTTGGAAACCTCTTTACTGCTTACACAAGATATGCAGAATTAAATGGCTGGAAAATTGAGATTTTAAGTGCAAGTGCATCAGAACCAGGTGGATATAAAGAGATTATTGCACTAATTAAAGGTGATCAAGTATATAGCAAGATGAAGTATGAGGGTGGAACACATAGAGTCCAAAGGGTACCAACTACTGAGTCTCAAGGTCGCGTTCATACATCTGCAATTACTGTTGCTATTATGGCTGAAGTTGATGATGTTGAAGTAACAATTGACCCAAATGATCTAAAAATTGATGTTATGCGCTCATCTGGATGTGGTGGACAAAGTGTTAATACAACTGACTCTGCTGTAAGAATAACGCATCTGCCAACTGGAATTGTTGTAACCAATCAAGATCAAAAATCGCAACATAAAAATAAAGAAAAAGCGATGAAAGTTCTAAAAGCAAGAATTTATGATTTGCAAATGAGTGAAGCACAAGCTAAAGATAGTGACGCAAGAAGCTCACAAGTAGGCACAGGCGATAGAAGTGGTAGAATTAGAACATACAACTACCCACAAAATCGTATCTCTGATCATAGAATAACACTAACGCTATATAGACTAAATGAGATAATGAGCGGTGGTCTGTTTGATGAAATCATCGACAATTTAATAGCCGATGCACAATCAAAACTTATTGAAGCAGCAGGATTTTAAGAAAATAATACAAAGCTATAAAAAAAAATATTTTAGAGATTATAAAACTATAATCTCTAACTCTAGTTTAACTCCAAACTCTTTTAAAACTCTGCTTTGAGCTAAGTTAATTAACTCAATTGCCTCTTCATAAACTCCACCACCACAGTTTACTAAAAAGTTTGCGTGAATTTCACTAAAACTCATATTTCCAACTCTATAGCCTCTTAATCCAACATCATCTATTAGTTTTCCAGCAGAGTGGCCAACAGGGTTTTTAAAGCAACTTCCTGCACTTGGAGTTGATGGTTGATTTGAGCGCATTTTTTTAAACATCTCTACTTTTTGAGTATCATATCCATAATCAACTCTAAAAGTTGCTTCAAAAACAGCATCTTTAATAGATGTTTTTCTATAACCATAATCGATATCTTCTTTTAAAATTACTCCATTTCTTGTTTTTATAGATGTAAGCAGATTAAATATCTCATACTCTTTTAATCCTGCATTCATCTTTATTGCACCACCAACTCTGCCAGGCAGATGAGATAAAAACTCAAAGTTAGCAATGTTGTTTCTTTTACAAAATGAGTTTAGCTTACCATTGGGAGTTGCAGCTCCTACATGTAGAGTATTATCTCTTAATTCAATAAAGTCAAATTTTTTTGATAACATTGAGAGTTTAGGAGGATTTAAAGAGAGCAGTGTATTTGTACAACCACCAATAATGTAGGCACTATCATCATAATCAAAATCTTCAATAATATGCACTACATGTAATCCACCAATTTTGATGGAGCTAAATTTTGAAAAGTCTATCTCTTTTGTCATTGTACAAATGTAGGAATCATAGCAAAAATATTTGTTGTGTAGTCAATTATTGTATGAAGCATCCATGGCATTGTCAAAACAATTACAACTACAACACCAATAATTTTAGGAATAAAACTTAGTGTCATCTCATTAATTTGTGTCGTAGCTTGAAAAATACTAACAGCCAAACCAATAAACATACCAGCAAGAAGAGCTGGAAGTGAAAGAAGCAGAGCTAATTTAAAAGTCTCAATACCTAAGCCGACTAATGTTCCCTCATCCACAGCTAACCTTTTCTCAGCTCTTCATACTCAGATGGAATCATAAAATCTTCAATTTTGCATGGCTCATCATAAAAACCGTGTTTATATCCTAACTCATAGAGCTTATTAACTGCTTGTAGTTGAGTCTCATTCAACTCTATTGAGTCATCATTTGCATACAGTTCCAAATATTTATCTAATGTCGGTGCGTCAATTCTTACGAGTGAGCGCTCTAGCAACATTTTAGAGAGTTGCTCTTTATGTTCACGCGCAACTCTAACAGCTTTTGTCAATGTTTTTTCATACTCAATTGCTTTATTAAGTGGAATTGAACGTCTTATCGCCATTCCACCTAGAGGAAGTGGAAGTTCATCTCCTGCTAGCTCTTGCCAAATATCCCACATCTCGCGCTCTACTTCCAACTCATTTGCATAAGTTAAAATACTCTCATGAATTAGCACACCTGCATCAACTACACCATCTCTTACTGCATCTTCTATCTCTAAAAAGTTCATGTAAGTAATTCTAGCATCAGGATATGCAATTTTAAAAAGCATTGCATTTGTTGTGTTTTTTCCACTAAGAGCAACTCTGAAATTTCTTTTAAGACTCTTACCTTTTAGTTTAATAAGTTTAGGACCATACCCCTCACCAAAACTAACCGCAGTTCTAAGTGGCGCATACTCATTTTTAATGTTTGGGTAAAGAGCAAAGCTTATTGCACATATATCATATTTGCCATCAATTGCCGCAATATTTAGCGTTTCAATATCTTGTGCAACATTATCAAACCTCACATCATCCATTCCTACCCAGCCAAATTTAATAGCGTAGTACATAAAAATATCATCTGCATCTGGAGAGTGTGCGATTAGCATTTTTTTCAAGGTTAATTCCTTTTTCTTTTGTAACCTAATCTTAACCAAACAATGATAAAATACGAATTATTTTTAATAATGAATTTTATGTCAAATTGTCATAAAACTAGATTTACTCTGTAAAAAAGTGTATATTATTAAAAATATTTGAAATAGTGGAGAAACACAGTGGATGCGAATAAACAAAAACAGTTAGATTTAGCAATGAAACAGATAGACAAAGCATTTGGCAAAGGTGCGCTAATGCGTCTTGGCGATAAAGATTTCGAGCCAATACAGTCAATAAGTACAGGCTCAATTGGGCTAGATTTAGCACTTGGTATCGATGGTGTTCCTCAAGGGCGTGTTGTAGAAGTTTATGGTCCAGAGAGTTCTGGTAAAACTACTCTTGCACTTCAAATTACAGCACAGTGTCAAAAAAATGGTGGTGTTTGCGCATTTATTGATGCAGAGCATGCACTAGATATAGTCTATGCAAAAAACTTAGGTGTAGATATTGACAACTTACTTGTATCTCAACCAGATTATGGCGAGCAAGCTCTTGATATTGTTGAAACAATTGCAAGAAGTGGAGCAATTGACTTGATTGTAATTGACTCAGTTGCAGCACTTACACCAAAAGTTGAGCTAGAGGGTGAGATGAATGACCAACAAGTTGGTGTTCAAGCAAGACTTATGTCAAAAGCACTTCGTAAGCTAACTGGTGTTTTACATAAGATGAATACTACTATTATTTTCATTAACCAAATACGTATGAAAATTGGTATGATGGGGTATGGTTCACCAGAGACAACAACAGGTGGAAATGCACTTAAGTTTTATGCATCTGTTCGTATTGATGTTAGAAAAATTGCGACACTTAAACAAGGTGAAGCACAAATAGGAAATAGAGTAAAAGCAAAAGTAATAAAAAATAAAGTTGCACCTCCTTTTCGTCAAGCAGAATTTGATATAATGTTTGGAGAGGGAATCTCAAAAGAGGGTGAACTCGTAGATTATGGTGTAAAGTTAGATATTATAGACAAAAGTGGAGCGTGGTTTAGCTATGAAGAGACTAAGCTAGGTCAAGGTAGAGAAAATGTTAAACAAAAGTTCAAAGATGAGCCAGAATTAGCATTGGAAATAGAGAATAAAATTAGAGAGTCTATGGGATTAGGCAACATAATGGTAATGGACTCTATAGAAATTGATGAGGAAGATAACAAATGATATACATAGATAACGTAAGTGCAATTGAAGTATTAGACTCAAGAGGTAACCCAACAGTAAAAGCTACTGTAGTGCTAAGTGATGGAACTGTTGAGAGTGCAATTGTACCAAGTGGTGCAAGTACAGGTAAACGTGAAGCACTAGAGCTTCGTGATGGTGGAGCTCGCTATATGGGAAAAGGAGTTTTACAAGCTGTTGAGAATGTAAACTCTCAAATCGCAGATACATTAATTGGTATGAGTCCTTTCAATCAAGCTATGATTGATGCTGAGATGAAAGAGCTAGATGGAACATCAAACTATGGAAATCTTGGTGCTAATGCAGTTTTAGGTGCATCTATGGCAGTTGCACGTGCAGCAGCAACTTCACTTAATGTTCCGCTCTACCGCTATTTAGGAGGTGCTAATGCTATGGTCATACCTACTCCTATGTTAAACATAATTAACGGTGGAAGCCATGCAGATAATAGTGTAGATTTTCAAGAGTATATGATTATGCCTCTAGGTTTTGAAGACTTTGCAACATCTCTACAAGCATCTTCAGAGGTTTACCATAACTTAAAAAATATTTTAAAAGATAATAAGCACAATACTGCTTTAGGCGATGAGGGTGGATTTGCTCCAGATTTAAGCTCAAATGAAGAGCCTATTCAAGTCATTATGGAAGCAATAGAGAAAGCTGGCTACAAAGCAGGTACTCAATTTGGAATTGCACTAGATGTTGCAGCATCTGAATTAACATGTGATGGTGGGTACAGACTTGACTCTGAAAACAGAACTGTAAATGCTGAAGAGTTAGTCTCTTACTATGAAGATTTATGCTCTAAATACCCTATTGTATCTATTGAAGATGGTTTAAGCGAAGATGATTGGGATGGGTGGAAACTTATGACTGAAAAACTAGGAGATAAAATCCAAATAGTTGGAGATGACCTTTTTGTTACAAACGCATCTATATTAGCACAAGGTATTGAGAGTGACACTGCAAACTCAATATTAATCAAACCAAATCAAATAGGCTCAGTTAGTGAAACTATGATGACTGTTCGTCTAGCTCAAAGAAATGGTTACAAATGTGTAATGAGTCACCGTTCAGGAGAGAGTGAAGATGCATTTATAGCTGACTTTGCTGTTGCACTTAACTGTGGTGAAATTAAAACAGGTTCAACTGCTCGTGGAGAGAGAACTGCTAAATATAACCGTCTTTTAGAGATAGAGAATGAAGTTATGTATGGCGAATATTTAGGTAAATCGCTATTTAACTAAAATGTCTCAAGAGCTACTAGAAGATAAAAGTGTAACTCCTTGGTTTGAAAAGAACCTTGGCTTAACACTAAATAGTTTTATTATTGCTATTGTCTTTGTAGTAGCTTCTGGAGTATATATAGGTGTTTTGCTCTTTGGTGATAATTCACTAGAGGTTTATATGAATTTAGAAGAGTATGAATACAAATTGAGTAACAAAATTTCAAACATCAAAAAAGAGAATTCTCTACTTCAAAAAGAGTATTTTGAACTACGCGAGTTAGATATTGACTACAATAGGGAAAAAAAATGAGACTACTTTTTATAGTTTTTATTGGTTTAATATCTCTACATGGAAGAGAAAATCCTTTTTTTCCATCTCAAAATGAGTTTGCACTTCCAATAACTTCAAACAAAAAAGATAATATACAACCACTAAAAAGTATAAATATAAGCTTACCTGATAGCTCTAGAATTCTACAAAATATAACTTTTGAGTACAAAAATCTTGATGGAACAGTAGAAAAAAAAGTTCTTCAAGTTGATCGCTCAATTGATTGGCACATACCAATTTTTATCTCACAATCTTTTAATAAAAGCACTCAAATAGAAGAAAAAAAAGAGGTTCAGTTTAAAAAAGAGATTGCAGATTTTAATTTTGTATCTTTTTATCTTTTAAACAAATCACTTAAAATTAAGACAAAAGATAAATTAATAAGACATTTTGTTCTTACAAATCCACATAGACTTATTATGGACTTCAAAGCAGACTATAGCTTTAAAACAATGAAAAAAAGAGTTGGTGTAGTACCATATGAGGATATTATAGTAGGAAATCATAGAGGATATTACAGAGTTGTAATCTCATTAGATGGTAAGTATAAGATTAATTTAGACAAAAAAGATTCTAGCTACATAGTAAGCTGTTATTAAGTAAATTTTTCCTAGCCCCTATTTTTAAGTTGAAAAAGGTATAATCCATCAATTTAACAAAAAGAGGTTTAATGAGTAATGAATTAAACGAGATCACTTTTAAAGATTTTAAGCTTAAGAGTGAAATTATGACGAGTATTGATACAGCAGGATTTAAAATACCTAGCCCTATTCAAACTCAAGCAATCCCAGTTATTTTAAATGGGAAAGATGTAGTTGGACAAGCACATACAGGAACAGGTAAAACAGCTGCTTTTGGTCTTCCAATTTTAAACAATATGAATCTGCGTGGTGGCGTTGAAGCACTTGTAATAACTCCAACAAGAGAACTTGCAAATCAAGTTAGCGATGAACTATTCAAATATGGTAAAAATTTAGGTATAAGAACCGTAACTATCTTTGGTGGTAGTTCGTATAAACGTCAAATGGATTTAGTTGAACGTGGTGCGCAAGTAATTATTGCAACACCAGGAAGACTTCTTGATATGCTAAAACGCAATATGCTAAAAGGTTTTAAACCAAATTTTGTAGTGTTAGATGAAGCTGATGAGATGCTTGATATGGGATTTTTAGATGATATTAATGAAATATTCAACTATCTTCCAAAAGAGCGTCAAACACTTCTTTTTTCTGCAACTATGCCAGCTCCAATTAAAAAACTAGCAGAGCGTATTTTAGTAGAGCCTGAATTTATCTCAATCACAACAAAAGAGACAACCAACAAAGATATCTCTCAACAATATTTCGTAATTGATGAAAATGAGCGTGACGATGCACTAATTAGACTTTTAGATGCTTATGAGACTCAAAAATGTGTTGTATTTTGTAGAACAAAAAAAGAGGTAGATAGAGTAAGCAATGTACTCTCTGCTGTAGGTCACTCTGCAAAAGGACTGCATGGTGATATGGAACAACATCAACGTGAAAGCGTAATTAAAGGCTTAAAGTCTAATGCGATTGACATTTTAATTGCAACAGATGTTGCAGCTCGTGGTATTCATATTGACAATATTTCACATGTATTTAACTTCCATATTCCATTTGATTCTGAGAGTTATGTTCATAGAATTGGTAGAACAGGACGTGCAGGGACTAAGGGTGTTGCAATCACATTTGTAACTCCACTAGAGTTTAAAGAGCTTCAACGTATTAAATCAAAAGTTGGAACTACAATGGAACATGCATTTATTCCAACTAAAGATGATGTTAGAAAAACAAATACATCATCACTTGTTCGTCAAATTGAGCAACAAAAAGTCTATGATGAAGCTCATGAAGTATTAGATATGATAGGCGATGAGTATGACCAAGCACAAGTTGCATACAAACTTGTCTCTCTTCTTTTACAAAGACAAAATATTAAAGGTCCTAGCCGTATTGGTATTGATCCAGTAAGATTAGAAAAAATATTAGCAGGTCTTGCAAGAAGAAAAGATTCTCACGGTGGTGGACGTGGTCGTTCACGTCATGGTGGACACAGAAGCAGAGATAGAAACAGAAGCAACTCAAGAAGTAGCAGCTCAAGAAACAGATCTCACTCAAAAAGAGATTAATAATTTAAATTTCAGACTCTATAAAAGAGTCTGAAGTGGACTAGGATAAACTTTATGAAAACATTATTTGTAGGTGGTGTTAAAAGTGGAAAATCATACGCCTCAACAAGGTACATACTAGATAATTACAGAACAAAACCGATATATTTAACTACTACTTCATTGCAAAACCCTCAAAACAGACAAAATCACAACGCACAAAGAGCAGATCAATTCATAATGGAAGAGGAGCCTCTATTTGTTAGTCAATACATCTCTAATGTATCAAGACCTGTTCTTGTTGAGTGTATTACTATGTGGATTAGTAATATGATTTATCACTCATATGATGAAGCTACAATTTTAGAAGAGGT
>JAYEGD010000206.1:0-32225 GCA_034658915.1 Campylobacterota bacterium
CTTTGAGTCTCTATGTTATTATTGTTTTGCAATATTTTATCAAGCTCATTTAGAATTAAAAATTTTTTATCTAATTTTTTATCTAATTTTTCATAACACTTTTCTTTTAAACTATCATATTGTAGAGTAGACATTTCTACCCCTCCTTTTCATTTAAATTTATAATTCGGAGTTGCATAATGCCCCTCACAGAACCGTACTTGAAGATTTTACCATCAAGGGGTACCTATTCAACTTAACTCACAACTTTATGTGATAATTTTTTGCTTACCAATGTATGAGCTGGATTGTCCAGTTTGATTTGCCTAGCTTTGCTTGGCGCACTCATTTTAACCTCCAAACTTATTTTTTAAATCATCAAAAGAAACGGTAGATTTTATTTCATTTACTTCTTTTTCTATAAAATATATCATACCTCTTGCCAAATCTTGTTTTATAAAGAGCCAAGTTTCCTCTATATATTTACAAAATCATAATTTATACTACTTAACATGCTTATCCTATTTCAATTATTAATAAATTTTATCTAAATCATCGTAGTATTTAACTAAAAATTCCAAAACATCACTATTGTTATTATCACTTGCGCTGTCAATAGCACTCAATCCAAAATCATTTTTACTTAGTTCAGCACCGCTTTTAACTAAGGTCTTAACCATTTCCGTGCTGAATGTTGATACACTAGCCAATACACCAATAAATATAATACATATTATGAAATATTTTATATATCTATCTATCATAATTATCATCTATTAGTTTTAATTTTTCAATTAGTTGTTCTATCCTCTTTTTGTCACTTTCACTAAAAATATATATAACAACAGATAATAAAACAAAAAATAATATTTCAACTATGACGTATGCCACAATATCGATTTCTGCATATCTACATACTGTAGCTATTGTACTAAAAGTAAAAATAATAAAGTAATTATATTTTATGATTACTGATATGCTGTCGTACTCTCCCATTATAGTCATTGTATCCATAAAATTTTTACGATACACATCTATTTCATTTTCTAAAGATGGATTTACTTTTACTTTATCTTCACTTAGTAGCATAAACCCTGGATAATCATCAAGTATAACCATAGCTATATTCCAAGCGACTCTTTTAGAAATAAATCTGTAAATCACATAGCCTATAATAGGTATTGACAATATAAAAAGTAACGATTGCAGAAGCATTGAAAAACTGGATTCAAAAGAGCAATATCCCCCTATAATTATATTTCCAGTATATCCTACTGCATAGATAAAATTCAACTCCAATATAATGAAAATTATTATTTTTAATTTTGAAGAGCTTTTTAATATTTCAAACATTTTATATCCTCTATTTTATTTCAAAAGTATATGAATATTACCTGACATCTTTATGTCTGGATTGCCATTAAACTACTATTTTTCCAACTATTGATAATCTTCATGTCTTCAGTAGGAACAGTATTGTTAACTAATGTTATGCACCCTAAAGCTACGAAAACAATGTTTTCGAGAGATAAAATGCTCTTTTATACGCTTTTTATGAAAAATGCGTAACATCAATTGTTAAAAACAATATCATTAAATTTAACCAAAACACAACTTACCCAACCATCATAACACTGACCTCTACATCTTCAAGCAAGAACTCCTCTTTACATGTAGTGCCAAAAATGACAGATGCCTCTTCATTAGCATAATAATTAAAAGAGTCCATTGCTTCAGAAATATCAACCAAGGAGAAGTTTTCATTGACTTTAAAGTGTATAAACACTCCCATAATTTTTTTATCTTCACTATAAAGCTTCATTGAAGAGACTATCTCTTGTGTTATTTTACTGATGCTATCACAACAACTTTTTACATTAAAAATGTGAGCTATCTCTCCTGAGTTTAGTATCAATTTGTAATCTGCAAAATCAATATGAATGTCTGAGGGTAATGGTGTGTCTGTTTCTAAATTTATAATGCAATCATCAGCTACTTTGCTTAAAAGTATGTCATTTTTATCAATATGTGGACTCTCTAGTGAGTCAAGTAGTTTTTTTGTTGAAATGCTTAGCATAGAGTAATTCATCAAATCTCCTTTGTTTAGATAGGAGTATTGTAGTTGACGTTTATGACATCTTTATGTCTGCTTTTTATTTTATATAATTAGTTTTCACATTGAGTCTTTACAAACTTCTGATACTCAATTAAATCATCATCTATCATATCTCTTAACCATTTAGGCTCTAAAACAACTACATTTGGTATCCAATATTTCACAAGTGGCAATATCTCCATCTCATGTGTTATTTTTAGTGTTATTTCAATAGAGCCATCTTTGTTTGTAGATTCAATATGTTGTGATTTTGAGATAGGTTTTCTCTTAAAATATTTTGCAACTGTTTTATTTGCATATAGTTTTACTTCAAAAGGCTCTTTGTCTGATTGAAACCATACAGATATAGAGTTTTCAAGAAGCTCTTCTAATTTTGAATCTTTTGTAAATTCAGCCTCTAATGTTTTACTTTGAAATATATTTTTTAGGTAATATTTTTTTAGTTCATCATTTCTAGCATCTAGTGCTATTAAGTACCAAAAGCCTTCATAGTTGGCAATTTTAAGTGGTTTTAGCTCTAGTGAGACGGAGTAATCTTCAAGCTTATATTTACACTCTACATGTAGTTGTGATTTTATTGCATTTTCTAAGATGGTAATTTCGTGTAGTTTATTACTAATGTCTTCAATATCTAGTTTAGTATATATTGGGTTAAAATCATCATTTTTTATTTTAGAGAGCATCTTTTTGGCTTTAGTGTAAAACTTACCACCTATGCTTTCGCTCATCTTTTCTATTATATCTAAGACTATTACATCTTCTATATCTTTTATCTTCTCTATTTTAAAACCATCACGCATTTTCCACCTGCGACCTGACTTTTCAATTGGGTACAAAGTTATGAGCTTCTCATTAAAATCTCTTTGAATTGTTCTCTCACTTACATTAAACTCTTCAGCTAATTTGCTTACTGAAAGCTCCTCACCCTCATTTAATCTTGTAACTATGATTATTAGTCTTGTTAGTGCTCTGTCGTAATCGTGTTTGTATCCCATATAGTTACTACTGATTCAACTTTTTATCTGCTACTTTAATATAAATAAACAAAATTTCAATTGCGGCAGGTGTTACTCCACTAATTTGTGATGCTGCTTGTAGTGTTGGTGGGTTGAACTTTTCAAACTTTTCTACTATCTCATTAGATAGTCCGCTAACACTTCTAAAATCAAAATCTTTTGGAATTTTTATGTTTATATTTTTCTTCATACGCTCTATCTCTTGAAGTTGTTTTAAAACGTAGCGGTAGTATTTTGCCTCTACTAAAATCTCTTCTTGAATATATTTGCTGTATTTTGTAAACTCTGGAAATAGTTTTAGCAGTTTTTCTAGTGTAAAACTTTTTCTAGCAACTAGTTGTTGAGCGCTCAATCTGTCTGTAATTTTATCTTCACCAATCTCTTTTAGCGTAGCAATAAACTCTTTATTTGGTGTGTATGTTGTATTAAAAAGTGTCTCAAAACCCTCTTTAATTTGTAGGCGTTTCAATTCAACTCTCTCAATATCTTCAGCACTTAAAAGTCCAAACTCATAACCGTAACCACTTAGCCTTAAATCTGCACTCTCTTCACGTAAAAGCAGTCTGTACTCTGCACGAGATGTGAACATTCTGTATGGCTCTTTTGTACCTTTTGTTACTAAATCATCTATCATTACACCAATATAGGCTTCATCACGTCTTAGAATAAATGGCTCTTTTTCCATAATTGCTAAAGATGCATTAATGCCAGCCATTAAGCCTTGCGCAGCAGCTTCCTCATAACCAGTTGTTCCATTAACTTGTCCAGCTAAGTAGAGTCCTTTAACTTTTTTTGTCTCTAAGGTGTGTTTTAACTGCGTTGGGTCAACATAGTCATACTCAATTGCGTAGCCATAGCGTACAATTTTTGCGTTTTGCATCCCTTTTACTGAGTGAATCATCTCTAACTGAATATCTGGTGGAAGAGATGTACTCATTCCATTTATGTAGCACTCACTATTTTCCATACTCTGAGGCTCAATAAAAAGGTGGTGTCTATCTTTATCTCTAAAACGGTTTATTTTATCCTCAATACTAGGACAATAGCGTGGTCCTACACCCTCAATTTGTCCTGTAAAAAGTGGCGCTCTATGAAAATTACTCTCAATTATATTATGAGTCTCTTCATTAGTGTAAGTGATAAAACATGGCAACTGCTCTTTTGTGGTTGCAAACTCATCTTTGTTGGTTTTAAAGCTAAATGGTGTAGGAGTTTCATCCCCACCTTGCTCCTCCATAACTGAAAAGTCTATGGAAGATGTATCAATTCTAGGACATGTTCCTGTCTTTAAGCGTCCTACATGTAATCCATTTTCAACCAATGAGTTTGAGAGTTTATTTGCACTAAACTCTCCAAAACGACCAGCTTCTTGTCTAATTTCACCTATGTGAATTACGCCTTTTAGAAATGTTCCAGTAGTCAAAATTACTTTTTTTGCTCTGTAACTGTTTAGCAGGTCTGTAACAACTCCAACAACCTCACAATCTTCAACTATTAAATCATCTACAATCTCTTGCTTTAGAGATAAGTTTTCACAACCTAGCACAACATTTCTAGCAACTACTTTGTATCTGTCCATATCAATTTGTGCGCGACTTCCTTGAACTGCTGGACCTTTTGTTGCATTTAAAATTCTAAATTGAATTCCAGCTTCATCAGTGAGTAGTCCCATTTGACCACCAAGAGCATCAACTTCGCGTACTAGATGACCCTTTGCAAGACCACCAATAGCAGGGTTACAACTAGTAGCTCCAACATTTTCTGCAAGCATTGAGATGAGAAGAGTTTGCTGATTCATTCTAGCACTACTAAGTGCAGCTTCAACACCTGCGTGTCCACCACCAACAACAATTACATCATAACTCATCATTTTAACCTAGCCTTTGAGAAGTTGGAGGGTTTGTAGAAAATGCATTTTTAAAAGCGTTAATAAGAGGAACTTTTTGTTTTCCTGCACCAAGGGGACTAATGAAATATGCAACTTTTAAACTTTGAGGTTCATGCAGATTTTTATCATATATAAAAGCTATATGTTTACCTAATTTTTGTACCTGTTCAGCAATATTTTTTGCGTACATGTAGATGTTATTATGGTGTCTATCATACTTATGACCCCATCCAAAAAAGACGAACTTACCACTAAGACGAATATTCTTGTAGTCTTGATAGTTTAGCTCTTTTGCATACTGTGTTAATTGTGAGCTGTAATACCTGTCTAAATCACTATCAAAAGCCTCTAGTGCTTGTGTTGGTTGGATATTTGCTTTGTTTATGTTGAAAAGATATTTAATTTCAACTAACTTACCTACATATTCATCTTTTAGTGCAGATGAAAATAGTCCACAAGAATCATCAAAGTTAAGTTCATGAAACTCATCATCAAACTCAAAATCTTGTTCACTCAGTTTTTTAGTGAGGTTGTAGCCCTTTGGCACAATGTGAGGATTGTACATAAAAATTGTACCAGCGACTGTTTTTCTTCTGTTTTTAATAAGTTTTTCTAACTCATCTGTATCTACTGTTTTACCATCTTGCTCAAAATATATGTAGTGTTCTATTAAATATTCTGTATCAAACTTAGAAGCGAATTTACCAAATGCTTGCATCTGTTTCCTTTAGTATTTAAGTGCCTGACCATAATAGATGACATATTCAACAACATTTAAAAGGTTTAGATTCAAGGCGAACTTTGCTTGGCGATGCTAGCATCGTTAAGTGAAGTTCAACGCAGAAGATGAATCTTTTAAATGTTGCCCGTAGGGTGAAATGAGAAGCTACAATCTGCTTCGTTAAAACCTCTTGAGGCACAATAAGTGCATCTGCGAGATTTTGCCTCACAGCTTATAGCTTCTCTTTTCATTGAATATGTCATCTATTATGGTCAGGCACTTAATTCAACTAGCCTCACGAATTAGGGTATAGGCGTTTTGAATTAATTGAAATTTTTGTGTATATAACTCTACTTGAGACTTATCTTCACAAAAAACGTTATCTGGATGAAATTTTTTAAGAAGTTTTTTGTACCTTTTTTTAATCACTTTTAGTGACTCATCTGGAGAAGATTCAAGTACATCATATGCGCCTTTAATGACAATTTCCACATCATCATTAGTTGCTAAAAACTCTCTCATTTGAGTCGCATTATATATAAACTTTACTTTCAAACTCTCTAAAGTGTCATGTTTAATAATTTCACTCAACTCTTGCTTTGATTCATAATTGTCACACAAAACATCAAACATATGCATACTCTCAACACTGTTTATTAAATTTGCTCTAAATTTAGCAGTTAAAAAAGAGTACAACTCAATATTTTTTGGAACTATTTTAAACTTAATAGTTGAGTTATTCAAAATATGTATAAAGATAGGATAGTGGTAACACTGCTGTTTAATAATTTCAATTCTAATAGGTTTTTTTACTCTATTGTGAAGATGTTGTTTTAGAAGTGGAGCGTCTGTATTACTATTTTTAGAGTACATCTGATAAAACCATTTTAATAAGAACAATCTTTTGTAGTGTTCATCATGAGTGTAGTTTAAGTAGATGCTGTTACTTTTTATGAGTTTATTACTAAAAGATTTCTCAATAAACTCGAATATAAAGTTTACATTATCAACTCTATCATAAACTCTAATAACAGTCTCATTCATCCCTAATAGTATCTGCAACAATAAACCCTTTTCAGTAGTGTTTATTAAAAAAGCAAATATCATTCCATAAAATATAAATAAAATGAAATTATTAATTATTTTATATATATTTTAAAAAAAAATATATACCTATAATTACATATGAAAATTTTATCTCTCATCCTTTTTAGTGCAATTTTAAGTTTTTCTATATTGGGGAGCGTTAAACACTCTGTTTTAGTGGATACTCAAGCAAGTAGTGCTATTGAATATATTGTAGAAGAGAATAAAATAGAGCCTCATCTTGATGATAAATTTTTAATTCCATATTTAAACTATATTCAATCACTAAATAGAGCTTCCATTGCAAATCTTTTAAACAATATCTATACCTTTAAATATTACGAAATATTGATTGAACCTCCCATTTTTTCACAAAAACATTCAACTTAAAAAATAAAAAATATAAAAAACAAAAGGATATAAAATGCAAAAAAACAGTACATTAATGAATGGTAATAATGAATTTAAAAATAGTTACTTCAACAAACACGAGAGTGAACTATTAGACTTAGTTGAAAATGGGCAACATCCAAAAGCTCTATTTATAGGCTGTGCAGACTCAAGAGTTGTGCCAAATTTAATCACTCAAACACCTCCAGGCGATCTGTTTGTCTTAAGAAATGTTGGAAATTTTGTAGCTCCTTACAAGCCTGATGAAGATTATCATGCGACTGCTTCTGGAATTGAGTATGCAGTAGCAGCACTAAAAGTTTCAGAAATTATTATCTGTGGGCATACTCACTGTGGTGCTATAGCATCTCTATATAGTGACATTGATGATACAGCATTTATTCATACTAAAAAGTGGTTAAGTTTGGGTGAAAAAGCGAAATCATTAGCGACACTTTCAGTTGCTAAAAATGATAATAAAGAGGAGCTACTACGTTTAACAGAAAAGTTTTCTGTAATTTTTCAAATTGAGAACCTGCTTACATACCCACTTGTAAAAAAAGGAGTTGATGAGGGAACTCTTCATATTCATGGTTGGATTTATGATATGGAAAATGGAGACATAGAGTACTACGACCCTGAAGACTCAACATACAAGTCACTGGAAAAATTAGGAGCTAATAAAGATGATTAACAAAGAGAACCTCTCTGGCAATATTTTTGGCGGAATTACTGCAGCAGTAGTTGCACTTCCACTTGCTCTTGCTTTTGGAGTTCAATCTGGAATGGGTGCAATTGCAGGTCTCTATGGTGCTATTGCATTAGGAATTTTTGCAGCTATGTTTGGTGGAACAAACACTCAAATTAGTGGCCCAACTGGACCTATGGCAGTTGTAGCTTCAGCAGTTGTAGCTGGTGAAATTGCAATTTATGGCTCACTAGAAGCAGCACTTGGTACAATAGTTGCAACATTTGTACTTGCTGGAGTATTTCAAATTATTATGGGAATTTCAAAAATAGGGCAATATATTCGCTATATGCCCTATCCTGTTATTTCAGGATTTATGAGTGGAATTGGTTTTATTATTATTATTATGCAGATTTTTCCATTTTTTGGTCTAAGTTCTCCAAAAAGCATAGTAGAAATTTTTGGCTCAATAGGCTCAATTTTTGGTAATATCAACATAGAAGCCGTAGTATTAGCACTTAGCACAATTGCAATAATTTATCTATTTCCTAAAGTTACAAAAGTTGTACCATCTGCACTTATTGCGCTTATCGGATTAACAATTACCTCTACTGCAATGGGATTAAATGTTCCAATAATTGGTGATATTCCAAAAGGTCTGCCTGATGTACATGTAGATACTCTACTATCTATGGATTGGCACCACCCTATGGTTATTATTATTCCAGCACTTACTTTAGCTGCACTTGGAGCAATAGACTCGCTTTTAACTTCAGTCGTTGCAGACAATATGACAAAGACACAACATAACTCAAACAAAGAGTTAGTGGGTCAAGGTATTGGTAATACAATTTCTGGTTTAATTGGTGGACTTCCAGGTGCAGGGGCTACAATGAGAACAGTTGTAAATATTAATGCTGGTGGGAAAAGCAAACTATCTGGTGTAATTCATGGAGTTGCTCTCTTAATTGTTCTACTAGGTGCTGGAGCTTATGCAATGCTCATTCCAATACCTGTTTTAGCTGGTATTTTAATTACTGTTGGTATAGGTATAATTGACTATAAAGGTATTAAACACATACTACATGTACCACGAGCAGACGCAATAATTATGGTTATAGTACTTGTTTTAACTGTCTTTGTTGACTTACTACAAGCAGTTGCGGTTGGTATGGTTATGGCATCTATTTTATTTATGAAACAAACAGGTGATACGGCTGAGCAAAACTCCAGTAGCTCTTCACTATCTGACTTTAAAGACATTCATCTTCTTGATGATGAAAAAGATATAATTGAAAACATAAAAGATCAAATCTATATTCAACATTTTGATGGGGCAATATTCTTTGGTTTTACAGCTCACTTCAATGAGATGGTGCGTTCACTTCCAGACGTAAGTGTAGTAATTTTCAGAATGCATAATGTACCAAATATAGATCAAAGTGGAATGTATGCAATTGAAGATGCAGTTTTAGAGTTAGAAAAAAAGGGTATTACGGTTGTAATTACTGGAATTAGAAAGCAACCTGAAGATATGTTGAGAAACATTAAGTTAATTCCAGATTTAATTCCTCAAGAACATATTTTTGAAAAATTTGAAGATGCAATTAGTGAACTAAAAGATAATAAAGTAGAGTTCAACACTAGCAAAAATAATAACAAAAAGAAAATTCTTTGGAGATACTAGCTGATATTACACACTAAAACGAACTCTTTCGTTTTAGTGGCAGGGACACATGTGTGTTTTTTACCATGTAAAGTAAAAAATAGATGTCGCTACAACCCCCTAAAGCTGCGAAAACTTACGTTTTCGAGAATTAAAGTGGCTCTATTTTTTCTTTCTTGTTTTAGAGACTCTGCTCTTATTTACCCTGTATTTATAACTCTTTAGTTTTTCAACTACCATAGATGATACTTCAAAAATTTCATCGATTATACAATCTCCATTTTTTTCAAAGTGTTTTCTACTATTTTCAAACTTACTTATTAACTCCAAAAAATCCACATCTTTTAAAAAAGGGTATAGATTTGTTGATTTTTCCTCTTCTAGCACCCAGTGACTCAAAACACAAATAACTAAGAACTCAGGCAAATAAGCAGGTTTCTCTTTGTAATAGTTTGATACTGTAGTAGCCATCACATCATAATAACTAATCAATGGGTCTTCATATTTAGCTAACTCTTTAAGCTTAGGAGATTTTCTACACTCTTGAACTAATTTCATAAAGTAATCTACATTTACAACACTCTGCTGGAGGTTAATTAGTAAACCTCTAAGAGTATTATATACATAAACAGTATCGCTGTGTGTTCCAACCGCAACTTCAAACTTAGCTTCTTCTAATTGCTTAAAATATCTCTCTAGTGCTGTTCTAGTAAAGACAAGAATAGCCTCTGTTTTTATCTCCACTGGTAAAATAGCTTTAACCCTATTTTTACAGTTATCGTTTATGAGTTTATTTATAGGCATTATATTTATGTACTTAAGATTGTCTCTATTTCCAAAGAGTCAGTTTCAACTTTTTTAGCTTTTGAAACTCTGTCATCTTTTAATTTCAATGCTAACTCATCATCACTTAATGCTAAAATTTGCATAGCTAAATAAGCCGAATTAATAGCACCAGCTTTACCAATAGCTACAGTTGCTACAGGCATTCCTGCTGGCATTTGAACAGTTGAAAGAAGTGCATCAATACCACTTAATGCAGAAGCGCTCATAGGCACACCAATAATTGGCTTAACAGTTTTAGAAGATAAAACACCTGCTAAATGAGCAGCCATACCAGCAGCTGCAATAAAACATTGAGCACCCTTGCTCTCAGCTTCTGCGATATACTTTGCCGTTCTCTCAGGTGAGCGGTGTGCAGAAGATATAATAAGTTCATAATTAACACCAAATGCCTCTAATGTTTGTGAACACGCTTTCATTGTTTCAAAATCACTTTTTGAACCCATTACTATTGATATAAATTTCATCTTTTTTCCTTTAATTTTGTCGCATAATTATAATTAATTTTACTTATTTAAATCAATATGCTCTTCACTTACAAAATACTCAAAGTAAAATTTAAGGATGTATCGCAGATGCAATGTTGTATCCAATGAAAGCTAAAAAGTAAGCTACCAAACTAGTAAGCACAACCAGATAGAAAAAGTACTTTGTTCCACCAGCTTCTCTTGTAAAAACAATAGAAGCTGCAAGACAAGGTAGATAGGTCATAATTATAATAATAAATGCAATGGCTGATGCGAATGAGATGTTGTCACTAAGTCTTTTCATTAACGTACTATCATCTTCACTTACCTCACCACCTAATGAGTAAAGAACTCCTAGCGTTGATACCACTACCTCTTTTGCAGCTAGTCCTGTTTGAAGTGCTACTGCCATTTTCCAATCCATTCCAATTGGTGCAAAAATTGGCTCTATAAACTTTCCAATTTGCCCTAAGTAACTATGTTCTAACATCTTTTCGTTAAACTCATTTTGTAACACAATCGAGTCGTTTGAGTTGGCAATTTTTAACTCATACTGCTGTTGAATATCTAAATTTTTAGGGTAATTGCTTAAAAACCATACAAGCATAGACGCAGCAGCAATGAATGTTCCAGCTTTTTTCAGATACATCCATGTTTTAGTTGTAACAGTATGCCAAATTAGTTTAAGTGATGGCAAACGATACTTTGGCATCTCCATAACAAATGGTTCATCTTCTGCTCTAAATGCTGTCATTTTAAGAACTTTTGCAACTATTAATCCAATTATTGCGCCACTAATATATATTGCAAAAAGAACATTACCAGCTGCTACTGTTGAGAAAAATGCTCCTGCAAATAGTACATAAACAGGAAGTCTCGCACCACAACTCATAAAACCAATTATAAAAAGTGTTAAAAGTCTGTCTCTATCGTTCTTCAAAATTCTAGCTGACATATATGCTGGAATGGAGCATCCAAAACCACTTACAAGCGGAATGAACGACTGTCCATGAAGCCCAAATTTATGAAAAAATCCATCTAGCAAAAATGCAACTCTACTCATATAACCAGTAGATTCAAGCATAGCAATACCGATAAATAAAATAATAATATTTGGTACAAAAAGAACAACTGCACCAACACCCCCAATAATTCCATCTACTATAAGTGAGCGTATATCATCATTACTAATAGTTGTTCCTACTGTGTCACCAAACCAGCCAAAGAAGCCCTCTATCCACTCCATAGGAATTGAGCCAAGCTCAAAAGTTAGCTGAAACAAGCCCCACATAAAAAATAGAAAAATTGGTAGTCCTAACACTGGATGAATCAATACTCTATCTATTTTATCCGTAAGAGACAAACTCTTTTCATCTATAATTTGATTGTTTGTAGCTTCTGCAATAATACCTCTATTAAATGCCATATACTCTTCTGCAAAAACATCTCTTACATCATCACAATCATGATGAAGCTCTATATGTTTTCTTGACTCACTTAGAAGTGGTTGCAACTCTACCCAAATTGGTTTATCGTGAAAATTTCTATAAGTTTTCTCTTTACCACTTAGTAAATTTATTGCAATTTGACGCAGAGATCTTTTTGAATCAATTTTATGCATTTTTAAAAACCACTCAATTTTTACAAGCTCCTCTTCTATCGCTTCACTAAATACAAGCTTTGGTTTTTGAGATGAGTTTTTATGAGTATTTAAAATTACATTTATAAGTTTTTCTACTCCCTCTTTTGTCACTGCTGAGACTCTTATTGCTGGAACTCCAAGAAGTTTAGAGATTTGAACTGAGTCAATCTCTATCCCCTCTTTTTGTGCTTCATCACTCATATTTAGAGCAATTACCATTTTTTTATTCATACTCAGTAGTTCAGAAGTTAACTGCAGGTTTCTCTCTAAATTAGTTGAATCAACTACATTCACGATTAAGTCGTACTCATCTTCACACAAAAAGTTATTTGTAACTTTCTCTTCTATCGTATAATCATTTAACATATACGTCCCAGGAAGATCTACAATAGTTAAAACATAATCTTTAAACTTAAATACAATTTCACTTTTTTCTACTGTTACACCTGTAAAGTTCCCTACATGTAGATGTGCATCACTAATTGAATTAATAAGCATACTTTTGCCAACATTAGGCTGACCTACAAGTGCTATTTTAATATTTTTCAACTCATTACCTCAATTTTTAGTGCCTCTTCATGACGAAGCGCAATATTCATTTTTCCTACTTTAATCTCTACTGTACTACTATTGCTAGATGTTGCTAGAAGTGAAATTTGTGCACCTCTAATTAAACCAAAAGAGAGAAGCCTCTGTCTAAGAGCACCATCAGTGTGTACTTTTTTCACAATATATTTTACATTTTTTTCACAATCAACTACTGTTTTCATGAGTTTCACTTTCGTAATGATAACTATTATCAATTTAATGGAGAAATTTTAACTTATTATACTTAACACAACATAAACAATAAACAATAATCAATATCATTTATGATTGTGCTACTATAACCCTATTTCTTCCACTCTCTTTTGCCTCATAAAGTGCATTGTCGGCTCGTTTTACAACCTCTTTTGAGCTTATGTCTGTATCTTTAAACTCTGCTACTCCAAAGCTACACGTTTTTTTACCTACAACTTCAAATGTAGCTTCTTCAATTTTTACTCTTAACTTTTCTGCCACAACTTTCGCATTTATTGCAGTTGTTTCAGGACATATAATTAAAAACTCTTCTCCACCCCAACGTCCTAAAATATCTGTTGCTCTAACATACTGTTTTAAAATATTAACCATAGCAATTAAAATAGCGTCACCTACATCGTGTCCATAAGTGTCATTAACACTTTTAAACTTATCAATATCTAATAAAATTACAGAGAATATTTTTCCATATCTTGTAGCACGATTAAGTTCATTTTTAAATATATTTTCTAAATATAGTCTGTTGGAAATTTGTGTGAGTTGATCTGTAACTGATAGCTCTTCAACTAACTTTTTATCGGTAATATCTTGACGAATTGAACTATACCCCTCTATATTGTTATGTTTATCAAAAAGAGGAGCAATTATAACATCGACCCAATAAAACGAGCCATCTTTTTTTTGATTTTTAATCTCTCCATACCATGTTTTACCGGCTATAATCGTCTTCCATAAATTTTTATACAAAGCACTAGGGACATCTGGGTGTCTTAAAATACTATGTTTTTTACCAATTAATTCATCTTTAGAGTAACCTGTAATTTTAGATAATGCACTACTAGCTTCTGTAATCACTCCATCTAAATCAGTTGCTGATGCAATAACATACTCATCAACAATATCCAAAGTTTTTTTCATATTTTCATTAACAACTTGTAGCTTTTCACTAGCCTCTTCTAACTCTTTTGTACGCTCATCTACTTTGTACTCTAACTCTGTAGCGTAATTTTTAATTGTATTTTGTGACTCTTGAAGTGACTTAGACATAATATTAAAACTTTTTGCTAGTTCACCCACTTCATTTTCTAAACTAGAGACCTCTTCACTGAAAGGCTCATCTTTGCCAAGTGAAATAGAGTTGACTTTTTGTGTTAAGATTTGAATTGGGTTAACAATGTGTCTTGTTACAATAAAAATTGCAACAGTAATAACCACTATAACAGCTAGTAAAACAAGTACATTAAATAGGATTTGATTGTACGCCTCTTGCATTACTTCATCATAGTTAATTTTAATAACCATTCCCCACCTAAGCTCTGGAATATACTTCCATGCAGCTACAATTTTATCCTCTTTATAGTCATACGAAATATCTACACCACTATTTCCCAACACTGCTTTTTTAACAGGAGTGTCATCTGCTACTGAGACATTAGATTGAAGAACGAAGTGATCGTTAAATGCATTTGGTTTAAAACGAAGTGGAATAGATGCTACAACACTCTTTTTTTTGTCTAAATAACCTGCAATTACTTCACCACTCTCGCCTAAGCCCTTATAGTTAATAATAACATCAAAGAGTCTCTGTTTTGAAATTTGAATAGCAAAAATACCAATAAGTTGCTTCTGTTTAAAAATAGGTACAGAGATAAAAGAGGCCTGTTCTGATGATGGTGCATAGTACTCAAATGTAGATATTTCTGTGTTTAAAAGAGCTCTAGTTCGATTGTATGCCCATGCTAAACCTGAGTCTTTTAAAGGTCCCTCTAGTAAGTTTTCATATAAATCAGACTCTGCTCTTTGCGTATATATTATATTTCCATTAAGGTCTATTAAAAAAATACCGTAAAAACCTTCTTCCTCAACTACTTTATCAAAAAAAGGACTATTATGATAGACTCTATTGCGTCTATTTTCATTAAATTCACTGCTATACTTTTCAAAATTATCAAGAGTAGTAGGAAGCATTGAAATAATAGAGATTCCATCTTTTAGTCCATTAATATAATTTTTAACTTTCAGCACTTTAGAGTCTAAAATTTGAGACACATGCTCTTTTGTATTCTCTTCATAATCACTCTTTAAATTAAAAAAGTTAATGACACTAACTAAAATCAATGGTAATATTGAAACAGCAAAAAACCACACTAATAGTTCATTTTTAATATTAAAAGAGTACCACTTACTCATTTTTGCACCTTAGCTTCATAGTTGTTGCCCCATTTTTTATAGAGTTCGCCTATGTACTTTTTAATCTCATTGGAGTCAATATATCTAGGAAAAGGTTTTGCTTCTTGAATAGATTCCGTATCCCAAACAACTTCCAATATTGCTTCATCATCTACTTTTGCAATACGAACACTTCTCCAAGTGTGATTATCTATTTCACTAACAAACATAACATCACCATTTCCATCAACACTACTTCCTTTAATACCATTCATAACTGAACTAGTATCACTTTTTTTCATGTAATCTACACTTTTTGCCCAAAGTTTTACGCCTAGAAAAGCACTATGCATTGGATCTGTTATAGCAATATCATTATCAAATTTTTTGCGAAACTGTTTTTTTAACTCTTCATTTTTTTTACCTTCCAATGAGTCAAAATAGCCCCATGTTGCATAGCTTCCCTCAATTGCTTCAATACCTAACTCTTTAGCAATCTCTTTTACTTCAACTTGAGTGAGTGAGAGAGAGAATACAGGAGTATCTTTTATCGATATATTGGCATCTTTTAATGCTTTGAAAAATGCCATATTGCTATCACCATTTAGTGTATTTAAAATAAATGATGGTTTACTCTTTTTAATATTTATAGCAACATCTTTGAAGTCTCTCTCACTTAGAAGTCTATACTCTTCGCCTACTATGTTCATACTAAAATATCTTGCTATCTCTTTTGTAAACCTATTTGCTACACGAGGGAATATGTAATCGTTTCCTATTAAAAAAGCGTCTGTGCCAAAATTTTTAGTAGCATAGTTAATGGTAGGTACAATTTGTTGATTAGGAGTTAATCCTAAATAGATAATATTTTTTGAACTCTCAAAACCCTCATATTGCAGTGGATAAAATAGAAGTGCATTACTTTTTTCTAAAAGAGGTATCATCGCCTTTCTTGAAGATGATGTCCAACCGCCAAAAATAGTTGTAATATTTTCATGTAAAAGCTCTTGAAGAGCCTCTTTGTAACCATCATCACTAGACTTACCATCTTTTACAACAGCTACTATCTCTCTTCCTAAAAGTCCTCCAGAGCGATTTATCTGCTCTATTGAAAATAGTGTTACATCAAGCACACTTTTTTCACTTTTAGCCATAACCCCTGTTTTAGAGTGGATTAGACCTATAACTATTGGCTCTTCTTTTATATGAATAAATGCAAAGATAGAGAGTGCTATAAAAACCAGTATGGAAAAAACTATTAAAGTAAACTTCATGATTTCACCTCTTTACTAGGTTTTCCAATGAAAAAACCTTGAGCATAATCTATATTCAACTCATAAAGTTTATCTAAAACCTCTTTTGAGTGAACAAACTCTGCAATTGTTTTAAGTGAATTTTTTCTTGCAAATTCGGCTATAGTCTCTACAACTGCATAGTGACTTTTGTCGTTGTCAATATTTTTAATGAGTGAGCCATCTATTTTAATATAGTCTGCTTCTAACTTAATTAAATAGTCAAAGTTAGAGTATCCAGTTCCAAAATCATCAATTGCTATTTTACATCCATAAGATTTTATGGTTGATATAAACTCTTTTACTCTACTAAAATTCTCTATACCCTCAGACTCTACTAACTCAAATACAACTCTATTTGCAAAATTAATCCCCTTAATAGTATTAATAATAAACTCTGCAGTCTCATAATCTAATATATCATCCGCAGTAATATTAATAGAGATTTCAAAACTACTGCTTGAGGCGATAGAGATACCTTTTTTAATAACTCGTTTTGTTAGTTCATGGTAGAGTCTTGTCTGCTTTGAAATATCTAAAAAATTATTAGGATAGATGATTTTGTCATCTTCATCTAAAATTCTAATTAATGTCTCATACTTCTCAATACTCTTTGTGTGAAGATTGTAAATGGGCTGATACTGCGCAATAACTTTTTCACTATCTATTGCTTTTTTCAGTATTTTAGAGTACTTAATATTGTTCATATACTCATCTGTAGTTGTTAATAATTCATTATAAACAATATAGTTTGATTTACTCTTTTTCGCCTCTTTTAGCGCTAAATCTACATGTAAAACATCTGCATACCCAAAAGAGATTCCACATGATGCACTTAAATCTACATCCTCATCATCAATGGTCACTTTTTTATTGTTAATATATTTAACAAATGTAGAAATCTCATCAATATATTTCTGCCTAGATATCTCACTATAGTTTTTCATAACAATAAATTCATCAGCATGATTTCGGTAGATACTATAGCCTAGTGGATGTAATTTTTCTAAAATTATATCACCTACTTTTATTATTATTTCATCTCCAAAGCTTGAGCCAAAAAAGTCATTATATGTCTTAAAGCCATTAAGATTAATTGCTGCAATTACAGGTTTTTCTATTTTAAGCATATCTTCTAAAAGCCTACTTCTGTTAAAAAGAGATGTTAAAATATCTGTATTAAACTGCTTTTTGAGCTCTTTTTTTGATTTAATCAACTCTGTAATATCTGTTCTAACACCTAAGTACTCTATGATCTTACCATTTGAATCATGTAGTGGAATAATTGTTAAATTTATGTAAAAGGCCTCACCACTTTTTTTTCTATTTTTGAGCATACCATACCAAACATCACCACTTTTAATAGTGTTCCACATATCTATAAACAACTCTTTAGGTGTCTCTTTGTCCCTTAAAAGACTATGAGGCATTCCAACTAGCTCATCTTTAGTGTAACCTGTAGTTTTGAGCATATTGGCGTTTACATACTTGATATTTCCTTTTAAGTCTCCAACACTAATAATGCTTATCTCATCATAAGCTTTTTTATACTCCTCAAGAGATTGTAGTTTATTAGCAAGAGCGTTATTCATATGCTCATACTCATTTTTGACACTGTAGATTTCCATAAGCGTCTCATGAAAGAGTTTTACCATGAAATAAAGAGCAATCATATATGCAAAAAATCTTAAAATATGCCATAACCACCACTGAGCATCCCATAAGTTTGAAAAGAAAAATAGAATACCCGCAGTTCCAAAGAGCAAAGTGTGTCCTGTAAACAAGAGGTCATCTCTATTGTGTGTCTCAAGATATTTTTTAATGTAGTAAAAGCTCGCTATTACAAACATTACTCCACCAACAAGGTTTAAAAAGTTTGCAAAATTCGTGAAAGCACCCTCTTTTGTCAACATTTGAGGAACAAATTGAGGAAAAATAATTGAGATTAAAGATGTGATAACCGTAATAGTTAAAAAAAGCGTTGGTACTATTGTATATTTTCTTTTAGAGACTCTAAAGTCATTAAACCAGACGGTACCAAAAAGGATACCACCACTAAAAACTGCCATAGAGTGAAGCCAAACAAATAGCTCTCCAGGATAGACCATTGAGTGAAAAGCATCAAAGACACCCATAGATATAAGCGCAATAGAAGCTCGATGATAAGCTGTAACTATTAGTGTGTGATAGTGCATCACAAAGACAATAAGTGCCATGGTAAGCGCACTTATTGCTCCTGTTGCTTCTAAAAATGAGTGAAATGGAAGACTGACAAATCTAAAATTACCATAACTTTGTAACCATAACCCAAGTAAAATTGGAAAAACTAAAGTGGTTAAAATTGTAAAAAATAGTTTTGAATCTGTTGATAATTTGTACAAGTAATGACCTTTATTTAATGCACTAAAGCTACGAAAACTCTGTTTTTGAGAATATTATAACTTAACTTTATCTTTATTATGGTAAAAAACTAATAATTGCAGATGTTATTGCTACATTTAAAGATTCAACTCCTCTGTTCATATCTATTTTAATTGGTGATGTTGAGCAGTTAAAAACATCTTTACTAACACCATCACTCTCATTTCCTAAAACAAAAATTGAGCGACTCTTTACATGTAGATCTTTTAAACTACTATTTGCATGTGAGCTTAAAACATATATCTCACTATTTTTAAACTCACGCAGTGTTGCAGCTAAATTTTTAGTATGATAGATAGGTATTTTAAACACCGTTCCAGCTGAACTCTTCATAACAAGAGGTGAAAGTTTTGCACTTTTACTCTCACTTAAAATTATTGCATCAATATTTCCAGCCGCTGCACTTCGTATTATCATCCCTAAATTTTGTGGATTATTTATTCCATCAAGTGCTAAGAGTCTAAAGTTATCTCCTAAATCGTCAAAAATTTGAGAACTATTTTTGTAGTTTGATGCATAAACATCAATAGCAACTCCTTGATCTTGTTTGGAGTTTTTTGATACTCTTGAGAGTGCCTCTTTAGAGTGAGTTTTAATCTCAATATTGCGTTTTTTAGCAAGCTCTCTTATTTTCAAAATTTGTGACTCTTCTTTATTTGAGCTACTTAAATGAACTTTGTAAATATCCACCGTGCTATCTTGAAGAATCTCAATAACGACATTACGTCCATAAAATGTGAGCATAGAGGCAAATTTAGCTTTTTTTTCTAAATACTCTTTAGAATCATTCTTTGTAATCATTCAGCACCCCTAAAATCACAAGTGATTTGAGCTTCTCGCTGAGAGAACCCCAGTGGTAACGTAGTAAAATGGGCTTCGCTCATTTTACGTATTAAATAATCATCTTTCATGTTAAGTCCTAAGAAGAGAAGTGAGCAAACTCACGAGGCTCTGGAGCTACAAACTCATAGTTTAGAAGTTTTACTTTTTTTGCATGTAGCATAACTCTAGTGTATCTTTTACCACCATAAAGCTCATCCCCAATAATCGGAAAACCAATAGAGCGTAAATGAGTACGAATTTGATGAGTTCTACCATTATGAATAATTATCTTTAGTTTAGATTTTTTACCATTAACCTCATCTGCAAACACTTCTGTTCTTGCAGGTTTTCCAGATTTAGAAATTTTTGAGTGAGCTTTTCCGCCTCTTTTTTCAGTAATAATCGGCTTATCAATGTCGTAATCATCAATAACCATTCCATCTACCCATGCACTATACTCTTTATAGACTCTATCTGCTCTAAACTCCTCTATAGCTTTTAGTCTAAACTCCTCATTTTTAACAAGCATTAAAACACCACTTGTCTCTCTATCTAGTCTATGAAGTAGTACCGCTCCATCAAACTGTTTTTCTATCTCATCTGAGTTTACAAATGCTGGTTTGTTTACTACAATTATGTTTTTATCTTTAAAAATAGGTTTAGCTTTTTCCACAACTGTAACTGTAAATTTTGTTTTTTTATCAATCTCACCACGTGCAATCATCACTTTTTTATTATTGCTATAGACTAAACCTCTATCTATTAAATCTTTTGCTTTTGTATTTGAAATCCCCTCTTGAAGAGCCAATACCTTGTAAGCTTTTTCTTTACTTATCATTAATTTTCCTTAATATATTTATAGAACTTATTGAGTTCTATTTTCTCATCTACGAATGAGCTATCTAGCTCATCACATCTCTTAAGTGCAATTACAAGCTCATGCACCTCATCTTTTGAAATTTGAACATTTTGAACATATTTAAAAAGTTCTAATTGATGATAAAAATGCTCTCCTGTAATAATTTTACATCCATAATGAGCAGGCTCTAATGGGTTGTGTCCACCTATATTGTCTTGAAAAGCTCCACCAACTATTGCAATATCACTTATTGCATAAATACTATTTAACTCTCCCATAACATCAACTAAAATCAAATTTGTTGAGAAGCTCTTATCTTCACTAAATCTTGAGCAACTATTCGTAAGAGATTTCATAAGTTCCCACACCTCATTAAATCGCTCAGGGTGTCTAGGTACTATGAAAAGCTTACTACTCTTGTCGCTGTGAAACTCCAAAAAGGCACGAACTATTAGCTCCTCTTCACCTCTATGCGTTGAAGCTCCAACAACTACTAATTCACATGGTTTCTCAAAATCACTTTTTTTGGTAATTTGTTGAGATAGTTTAATGTTACCCAATACTTCTACATGTAGAGCATCTAGCATCTCAAAACGCTCTTTATCTACACTACTTTGAACAAATATTTTATTGACATATGAGAACATTTGAGCATAAAACCATCTAAGCCTCAAGGATTTTGGAAAACTTCTCTCAGTTACTCTTGCATTTAAAAGAGATACATCAACTCCTTTAGCACTTGCAGTTGCAAAAAGCATATACCACAACTCTGCTTCTAATACAACTAACGCTCGCTGCTTTTTAACCCAAAATGGAATGAAAATTTCAAATGGCAAATACCTTGTTTCAACACCAAAGGATAGAGCTTTTTTATAGCCTGTATGCGTTATGGTAGTAATGATTACATTATCTTTTCCTAGCTCATCAATAAGAGGTTTTAAAGCACTCACTTCTCCAAGCGAGCAAGCATGAAACCATATTTTATTACGAGCATTAAAGGCTCTATTTTTCCAAAGAAAAAAACGTGCTGGTATTGACTCTTTATATTTTGGTTTTGTTAATAAAAATAGAAGTAGAGGTAGAGATATTATGTATAGCATCAAAGCTAATACATAATAAAAAAGTGAAAAAGCTCTCACTTTCATCTGTTGTTTTTAAGCACTCTCATCTGTTGGCTCAATATACAACAATCTTCCACAGTGTGGACAAGTTGTAATCTCTTCACCACGAATTACATCTGCATAAGTTTTGTCATTAACTACCATGTAACAACCCATACATGCTTGTTTTTTTACAGGAACTGCAGTTGTGTTTTTTGCCCAACGTCTAATTTTTTCATAAAATGTTAAACCTTTTTGACTCATTTTAGAGACAAGTTTCTCTTTTTTCATAAAAACTTTTTTTCTATCTTCGTCAATTTTTACAAGTTCTACTTGAACCTCTTCTTTTATAGCATTAACTTTTGAATCTAGCTCATCTTTTTTTGCTTCAAGCTCTTTAACTGAACTCTCTTTAGAATCGATTACCTTGTCTAGTCTCTCTATCTCTTCATTAGCAAAGTTAATCTGCTCTTTAGCAATCTCCTCTTCTAATTGAAGAGATTTCATTTCGCGCTCACTCTTAATTGCAGCACTTTTCTTACTATTTTCTTCAAGCTTAGCAGATAATTCAGCTAAATGTAACTCGTTTTTCTGTCTCTTGATTTTTTCATCTTTGATACTACTTTCTAGCTCTTCAACTTGAGAGATAATATCGTTTTGTGATTTTTCTACTGCGCTCAACTTTTTGTTAGCAATTTCAACTTGTGGCTCAAATGCGTCTATATCTTTGTCAATTTGTGAAAGATCTATCAGTTGTTCAAGGTGCTTATTCATCGATGTCCTTAAATAATATTTTCGCAATTATATCCAAAAAAATTACAATTAGTATATATTTGTGAGTTTCTTAAAAAAGATAGGGTATAATGGAATAAAAAATAGAAGAAGTTATGAGCGAATTATTAGACAACCTAAATGAAGAGCAACAAAAAGCGGTTAAACAAATAGAGGGTCCTTTACTTATTTTAGCAGGTGCTGGCAGTGGAAAGACTACTACTATTACATCAAGATTGGCTTATATGCTAGATGTTATTGGAATTCCTCCATCTCAAACACTTACACTAACTTTTACAAATAAAGCAGCAAAAGAGATGCGTGAACGTGCATTATCTATGATTTCTCCTACCTCATACCCTCCTCTTTTGTGTACATTTCACAAATTTGGTCTGCTATTTTTAAAATTTCACATACATCTTTTAGGGCGTAAAAACAACTTTGTTGTAATAGATAGTGAAGATAAAAAAAGGTTAATCAAAAAACTCAATCCAGAGCTTCCGACCCCTCTAGTTGCTAGTGAAATTTCACGCTACAAAAACTCTCTTATTACTCCACAAGAGGCATACGCTCAAGCTGAATTTAAAAACTACCAACAAATTGCGAAAGTGTATGAGGAGTACTCAATATACTTAAACGATAACAACCTGATAGATTTTGATGATTTGCTAGCACTCCCATACAAACTACTATGTGAAAATGAAAACTTAGTAATAGAGACAAGTAATAAGTACAAATACATAATGGTAGATGAGTACCAAGATACAAATGAGTTACAACTTCGTCTAATTCAAAAACTTTGTCATACTCACAATAACATCTGCGTTGTTGGAGATGATGACCAGAGTATTTATGGTTGGCGTGGTGCTCATATTAGAAATATATTAGAGTTTGATCAAGATTTTGAGGGTGCTTCACTTATTACACTTGAGAATAACTACCGCTCAACAAAATCTATCTTAGATGTATCTAATGCGCTAATTGAGCATAACCGTAGCAGACATGGTAAAAAACTTATTTCAACTCGCGAAAAAGGTGAAGATATTACCATCTTAAACTCAATGGATGAGAATGAAGAGTCAAGAAAAATTGCGCTAAAAATTAGAAAACTGTTAGATAGTGGGACACCATCTAGTCAAATTGCGATTTTATACCGTGTTAATGCGCTAAGTCGCTCTATTGAAGATGGGCTAAATAGACACTCAATTAACTACAGACTTGTTGGTGGATTACGCTTTTATGATAGAGCAGAGATAAAAGATATAATTAGTTATCTTCGACTTATTAACAATGTTCACGACAACTTCTCTATTAAAAGAGTTATTAATAAACCAAAAAGAGGTATTGGAAAAGCAACGGTTGATAAGATTGAGCTAGCTTCTATGCAAGCACAAAAATCTTTTTTTGAATATATTGAGACAACAAGCGAAGTTGAATTAGAAGCCCTTGTCAAAAAAAAGAACACTCTAACTCTTAAAAACTTTGTTCAACTTATTCGTGATGTAATAGAGATTTCAAATGACTCAATATACAATTTTGTAGAGTCTTTTGAAGAGAATTTTAAAATTAAAACTATCTATGAAAAGACACCAGATGAGTTTGATAAAGTAGCAAATATTGATGAGTTCTACGCACTATTTAGAGACTTTGTCAAACAAAACCCATCATCCACACTAGATGAATTTTTAAATGAGCTAACACTTCAAAGCGAACAAGACCAAGTTGAGGGTGATAGCATCTACATGATGAGCATACACGCATCAAAAGGTTTAGAGTTTGAACACCTTTTTGTAATTGGTTTAGAGGAGGGTTTTTTACCGATAATTGGTGATGGTAGCAATATTGAAGAGGAACGAAGACTAGGTTACGTCTCATTTACAAGAGCAAAAGAGACACTAACTATTTCGCATGTAGATAGCAGATTCTACAAAGGAAGAAGAACAAACCTACAAAAAAGCCGTTTCATTAATGAGTCAGGACTCTCTAAAGGCTCGTTGGTAATTGAGAAGCACACTGTATTTAAAAAAGGGGATTTAGTTCGCCATAAAATCTTTGGAGCAGGACGCGTAGAAGCTGTGAGTAAATCTGGAAGAGAGATAAAGCTAAGCATTAACTTTGCTGGAAATAAGCGCGATATTTTGGCTTCATTTGTAGAACAACTATAAAATATGAATAAACTTTTTGTAGCACATAAACCACGAGGGTTGAGTTCAAATCAGTATTTAACACGTCTAAAAAGAAAATTCAAAGTAAAAAAAGCTGGTTACTCAGGAACACTTGACCCATTTGCAGATGGTTGTTTAATTGTAGCATTTGGCACACACACAAGACTATTTCGTTTTTTAAATAAAACACCAAAGAGTTACAGAGCAACACTTTGGCTAGGAGCTTACTCTCAAACATTAGACATTGAAGCAGTAGAGAAAATTAGCAATGTGCATGAATTTCCTCTACATGTAATAGATGCTTCCATATCTTCACTACATGGTGTTCAAACTTATAAACCACCCATCTATTGTGCTAAAAAAATCAATGGTCAAAAAGCGTATGAGCTAGCAAGACGTGGAGAAGATGTAGAGCTTAAAGAGATAACATCTACAATTCATAATATTAAACTAATTAACTATTGTCACCCTTTTGTTACATTTGAAGCTGTAGTCTCTGAGGGTACATTTATTCGCTCTTTAGGCACTATTATTGCACAAAAACTAGGAGTTGATGGCTCACTTAGTTCACTAACACGTTTAAGTGAGGGGCAGTTTAGCTATAATAATGAAATTTCTTTAGATATTAAAAAATCACTAAATATTGAGCAAAACAGATATTTAAATGAGTTACATGTAATAGAGTTGGGACAAAAACTCACTATCGATGATTTTGAGAAAAAAGATGATGGAGTCTATTGGTTGGATTGTGGTAACACTATCACGATAGTAGAGATTGAGAGTGGAAGTGTGAAATATTTATTAAATAAGGTAGTTGTATGTTAATTTTGTCAAGAAAACCAGAAGAGTCAATTGTTATTAATGAGAATGTGACAATTAAAATTGTCTCAGTTGAAAAAGGTGTTGTAAAGCTAGGAATTGATGCACCACGTGATGTTCAAATTTTACGTTCAGAGCTAATTGAAGCTGTTGAGAGTTCAAACAAAGAGGCATCACTAAAAATAGATGAGAATCTTTTAAGTGCATTTTATAAAAAATTCAAAAAATAGTTATGACAAAAAAAGCCTACGCAAAAGTAAATATTTTTCTAAAAATAAGTGGTAAAAGAGGCAATTACCATGAGTTTATCTCTCGCTTTATGAGAGTTGAAAACTTGTATGATGAGTTGAGCTTTTTTCCAAAAAGCAGTGCTGAATTTACTTTAGATGGTGATTTCAACTGTGAAATCTCTCAAAACACAATTTACAAAGCATACTTAGCACTTTTAAAACATACTTCATCAAAAGTTCTTGAGGAGTTTATGCAAAAAAATGGTCTTAAAGTTGTAAAAAACATTCCATCATTTGCTGGTCTTGGTGGTGGAAGTAGTGACGCGGCAACTTTTTTACATATGTGCAATGAGAGTCTGAAACTCAACTTAACACTAGATGAGTTAGCAAAAATTGGGTTAAGTGTTGGCGCTGATGTTCCATTTTTTATTTACAACTTTAAAAGTGCAAACGTGAGTGGAATAGGCGATGTTGTAGAGGAGTTTAACGAAGAGCCAATAAGCATTGAGACCATTACACCACAAATAGAGATTAGCACACCAGCTGTATATAAAGAGTATAGAGAAAATTTTTACTCACCAATTTCTCAAGAAGTTAAAGATAAATTTCAAAATATGAGTTCACTACATGTAGTGCAAAACTATGGAATTGAAGAGGCAAATGATCTCTTTTTACCAGCTAAAAAGCTCTATCCTCAATTAAATAAATATGTAAAAGGTGGATGGTTTTTTTCAGGAAGCGGTAGCTCATTTTTTAGATTAAGCGAGGTTAGTCATGGGTAAGACAATTGCAAAAAACAAAAAAGCCTATTTTGATTATGAAATAGAAGAGAAGTTTGAAGCAGGTATTGTTTTAAAAGGCAGTGAAGTAAAAGCAGCAAGAGAAGCTAGAGTAAACATAAAAGATAGCTTTGTAAAAATAGTAAAAGGTGAAGCATTTCTTTTTAATGCACACATCTCACTGCTAGCTACGACAAATCACTACTATGGACATGAGGAGAGAGGCGATAGAAAGTTGCTTCTGCACAAAAAACAGTTAGAAAAGTTAAACAAAAAAGTGAATACAGATGGAATGACAATAGTTCCACTATCATTTTATTTTAACGATAGAAACAAAATTAAAGTTCAAATAGGCATTGCAAAGGGTAAAAAACTCTACGATAAAAGAGAGAGTTTAAAACAAAAGAGTATGGCACGAGATGTTGCACGTGCTATGAAAGAGTATTGAGTATGATACAAACCTTAACAAATAAAGGAAAAATATGGAAAATATAAATATTGATGCGACAGATGATTCGCCTAAGGTAACACTAGATTATGCAAAGGGGTTTATTGAGTTTGAGGGGGAGTGTTATCCTGAAAACACATTTGAGTTTTTTGAGCCAATTTTGGCGTGGATAAAAGCATACTTTGATGGCAATACACAAGATGAAACGACTGTAAATTTTAAATTGACCTATTTTAATTCAGCAACGACTCAAGCACTTTTTGATTTGTTTGATGAACTTGAAGAAGCAGAGTGTGACAGTTTAAATGTAAATTGGTTTTATGATGAAAATAATAAAAATACACTAACAGATTATGAAGAGTTTAGTGAAGAGTTTGAATCGTTGAATATTCAAGCGATTAAAAAATAAGGAAAATAGTATGGACAATATATCAAAAGAATTAGATTTATCAATTAGCATTGATGGTAAAGTCATTTGTGAGCTAAATCCAAAAATAACACAAGAGACTATTATTAAAAGTGTTAACGATATTAAACAACAATTATTAGATAATGGAGTAAGCCAGGAAAAAGTGTTTGATGTCTATGATGCGTCAATTGAAATTTTGCAAAACATTTTAAAATACTCTTATGGAAACAATGTAGATAAAGATAAAAAAAGAGAAGCTGATGGGCAATTTATAGCATCTTACGACTCATCAAACCAAACGATTACTATAATTAGCTCTAATAATATTAGTTCTGCTCAGGTTGAAACTATAAAGAAAAGGATTGATGAAGTGACGGGGCTTGATGAAAAAGCACTAAAAAAACTTCTCAGAGAAAAGATGCGTTCAAAAAGAGATGGACATGCAGATGGAGCAGGTCTTGGATTCGCTACTATAGCAACAAAAGTCATTCAACCCATTGAAGTTACGTTTAAGAATATATCTGCTGATATAGTACAATTCACTTTAAAAATTAAAATATAGCACAATAAAAAAGGTCAAATAAATGAATGCAGATAAAAAGAATATCTATAAAGAGAGTAGTGAATTATTTAATTTTACTGCGAAAACAATTACTTTTATAGATTTCATCTATATAATAATATTCTACTTTACTGCTCAAAATCATTGGCTAAGTATGATTTTGGTGTTAACATTTCCACTTTTAAATGTTCCAGCTATAAAACTATCTGTTTTGCATAATAAAAACTATATTGACTATACACTGCCTTTAACACTTATCCCTCTGTTCACTATAGGGTATATTGCAGGTGCTGATGCTCCAGGTTGGCTTCCTGCTTTTTCCTTACTAGCTGCAATAGAGATACTAGTATTGAATGCTAAATATAAAATATTTTTGAAATTTTCAGTCTTTTTTGTTACCGCCTTTGCTAGTTTTAAAGCGGGTAAAGACATTGAATCTATCATTATCATACTATTGATATTAGTTATATTTGCATTATTAGTATCGTCTATTTTAACATATGTAGTGAGTTTATTAAATAGCCTTAAAAAATCAAAAAAAGATTTAAATAAACAACTAAGAGTTGTAAAAATGGGTGAAAGAAAACAAAACGAATTAATGAAAGTACTCAATATTGCAAAAAAAGAGGTAGAAGCTATGCATAAACACACAAGAGAATCTATAGAATATGCCTCAATGATACAAGGTGCATTGCTTCCAGATGAAAATCTAATGAAAAACTATTTTAAAGACTATTTTGTACATTGGGAACCAAAAGATACTGTAGGTGGAGACATATGGCTATTTAGTGAATTAAGAGATAAAGATGAATGTTTACTTTTCTTTATAGATTGTACAGGACATGGAGTACCTGGGGCTTTTGTAACTATGATTGTAAAAGCAGTTGAGAGAGAGATAATCACAAATCTTCAAAAACATCCAGAATTTGACATAAGTCCAGCAAAAGTGATGCGACATTTTAATAAAGCTATGAAAGTACTACTAAAACAGGAGACAAAAGAGTCTAAATCTAATGCAGGATGGGATGGTGGAGTTATATACTATAGTAAAAAAGATAAAATTCTTAAATTTGCAGGGGCTGAGACACCACTCTTTTATGTGGATGCAGATGGCACATTTAATAGTGTAAAAGGTAATCGCTACTCAGTAGGTTATAAAAAATGCGATATGGATTATGAGTATAAAGAAACTATTATTAAAGTACATGATGGTCAAAAGTTTTACTGTACAACAGATGGGTATTTAGATCAAAATGGTGGAGAAAAAGACTTCCCTTTTGGTAAAAAAAGATTTGGAAATATTATAAAAGAGATTCATACAAAACCTATGAGCGAACAAAAAAAGATATTTATAGATGAGATGCAAATGTATGAATCTGTAATAAAAAACAGTGACAGAAATGATGATATGACTCTAATAAGTTTTACAATTTAAATAAAACTTATAACACACTGTAGGAGATAACAAGGTAGTAGTGATAAATGGAAAACTACCTAATACAGCTAAAAAACTTGTAAAAAAATGGTATGGACTACAAAAAGAAAATATCTTAAAAGCTTGGGAACAAATTACACATAACATCTTTTATAATGCATAACAAGAGCAAAAAAAGACTTGAAAATATACTGATCACCTGAGACAGAAAACAAGGAAATAATAAAAAAGATGTTGGATTACTAAGAGCAATAATGAAATAATACTTAACAAATTTTAGGTATAATTCATAAATAAAAAGTATTGCGATTTGACATATTTTAAATAAAAATTAAAAAAGGGGATATAATAACATCAAAAAAGGATAAATCATGAGTACAAATATACAGCACTCACAAAACTTATTCAACTTTGATGTAAAGGACAACATTATGACTCAAAGAATGAATTATAACAATAAACAAGAATCAAATAATAAATTAAAAGTTGGTGGATTATTCGCTGGTATTGGTGGAATTGAACTAGGCTTTAAAAAAGTTGGATTTAAAATATCGTGGGCAAATGAAATTGATAAAAATGCAGCAATTACTTATAGAATAAATCATAAACATAAACTTTTTGAAAAAGATTTAAAAGAACTACAAACTCATGAAGTAGAAAAAATAGATATCTTAACAGGTGGTTTCCCTTGTCAAGCTTTTTCTGTAGCAGGATACAGAAAAGGTTTTGAAGATGATAGAGGAAATGTTTTTTTTGAAATACTAAGATTTATTGATGATTTAGAACCTAAAGTTTTATTTTTGGAAAATGTAAAAAATTTAAAAGGTCATGATAATGGTAATACATTTAAAACAGTTATAAATGAACTTGAAAATAGAGGTTACCATATAAGTTATAAAGTACTAAATAGTTCAGAATATGCAAATGTACCACAAAATAGAGAAAGAATTTATATAGTTGGATTTAAAGACAAAACAACATATGAGAATTTTGATTTTCCTAAGCCTAAAAAATTAACAAAAACTATAAATGATTTAGTAGATGATGAGGCAGATGAAAAATTTTACTATCACAAAAGTAAATACTATACACAATTAAAAGAAGAGATGAAAAATAGGGATACAGTTTATCAATGGCGAAGGAAATATGTTAGAGAAAATAAAAGTAAATTGTGTCCGACTTTAACTGCAAATATGGGTACAGGTGGTCATAACGTACCCTTAATTATTGATAAAAAAGATATTAGAAAACTTACACCTAGAGAGTGTGCAAGATTTCAAGGATATGATGATAATTTTATTTTAAGTGATAGTTTAGCACCATCTCATCTCTATAAACAAATAGGAAACTCTGTAACTGTGCCTGTTATAGAAGCTATTGCTAAAGAAATAAAAAAGGCTTTAAATGTGTAAATATATCGATGAATTAAAAGAAAATGATTATAAAAAGAATTCAATAAAAAGTATAGCAACTAAATATGATTTATCAGAAGCAGAACTAAAAAGATATTATCAAACTAAATTTTTTAATGATATAGCTAAAGCAGTTAATTTAGATGATTTATCCAAAATAAATATTGATGAAATTGAAAAGCTATTAGATACTGAAACTCTAAAAAATGAATTTAAATTTATTAAAACTGATTTAAAAAAGATTATTCAAAAATCATTATCAATTGCTATGACAAATGGTTTTCCTGTAAATATAAATAATATTGAAAGTGGTGTAATGACTGCTAATGCAGGTGATAGTGCCGAATTTATTTTTGTAGCAAGAGCAATTTTAGCAGGATTTAATTGTAGTAGTGTTGATGTAAGAAGTAGTAGATATGATGCCATTATAGATTATAATGATAGGCTATTAAGAGTTCAAATAAAAGGTATTAGTTCTGGAAATAATATAAGTTTTAAGGATAGAGATAGAGGTGGTCAAGGAATAGACCATAAGCATGAAACAAATATAGGTCAACGAATAACTTCAAAAGATTGTGATATTTATGTAGCAGTTGATAAACAAGTTGGTATTTGCTACATTGTACCAATGAGTTGGGCAGATGAATTAGATAATGAAAAATGTAAAAGTGTAAAATTAAATGATGTAATTCAATATAAAGAAAACTGGGATATTATCAAAGAGATGACAACTGATAGGTAGTAGCTATAACAAATCATAGAAATCGAACAAGGCTATTCTGAGAAAATACAGAGCTTTCATCCTCTAAAGTTATTTAAATAGTAAACAAAACTTTTACTTAGATATTTCGCCTTGTCGCTTAACTCAACCGTTATATGATGAAAGGAACTTAAATGTTTGATGCAGTAACAGCAATAGGAGGCATAAAATCGGCAATAGATATTGCAAAAGTTTTAAAAGATGGAGCAGACACTTTCGATAAAGCAGAGGTTAAACTTCAACTTGCTGAATTAATTAGTTCACTGGCAGATGCAAAAATGCAAATTGCAGAAGTTCAAGAACTTCTGATTGAAAGCAATACTGATTGAATGCGTATATAGGTAAACAAAAGAGCTAAGATGAAAAATAAAATAAATTTTATATTTGGTACTGAAACAAATGGTTTTGCTTATGAATTATTAAATATAGAGTTTGATGAAAATGAAGCACACAATAGTGACTATGATAC
>JAYEGD010000207.1:0-10447 GCA_034658915.1 Campylobacterota bacterium
GGCTACTCAAAAAATAATGAATGATCATCCAACAGAACTACTAATGACCTCAATTTATGTGATGATAGCTTCTATTGTTATTACTGTTGCATTAGTACTGTTTTTAAACTATGTAGCTAATAAAAACAACAATTTAGTTATTAAAGCAGATGCTCTTCACTACAAAACAGACCTCTACTCAAATGCTGCAGTTCTATTAGCGTTAGTTTTAATTCACCTTACGGGATACAATATTATTGATGCCATACTCGGTATTACAATTGCAATATATATGGTCTATTCTGCTATTCCAATCTTAAAAGAGGGTGTTTTAATGTTGTTAGATGCTGCTTTATCACCAGAAGAAGTTCAAGAAATTGAGACAATTTTAAATAAAAATGAGACTATTAATGGTTACCATTTTTTACAAACAAGGCAGAGTGGAAGTGATGTTTTTGTATCTGTACATGTAGTGTTTGACACAGGGATTTCACTCTATGATGCGCATGTTGTAGGCGATAAACTAGAGCTACAAATTAAAAAGCTTTTTGATAAAAAACAAGTACATGTACTAATGCATCTTGACCCTTATGATGATTCGCAAATTAATAGCGATGAAGATGAACATCATCACTGAAATTAATTTTTTAAATGTAGATAAATTCAAGTTTAATTATGTAAAATTATGAATATTATAATTAAAAAGGATATTTACAATGAAAATAAGAACTTCACTTTTGGCTATTGGCTTAATTGCAACAGTCTCATTTGCTCAAGAGAGTAAAGAAGATGCTATCAAAATTGGGAATGAAGCTTTTAAAACAATGCTTCAAAAAATGGGTGGTGGCTTAAAAAGTCACCTAAAAAAAGGTGGTCCAATTGCTGCTGCTGAGTACTGTTCAATTAATGCTCAAAGTATGACGGCTGAAATAAACAAAGGCTTAAAAGATGGTGTAACAATTAAACGTGTATCACTTAACCCTAGAAACCAAATTAACACACCAACAAAAGATGAAAAAATAATTTTAGAGTCTTTAGAAAACTTAAAAGCACAAGGCGTAATTCTTCCACCATACTTTTTAGAAGAGATGCCTAATGGTGATTACAAATACTACAAACCAATAGTAATTGACAAGCCTGTATGTCTTAAATGTCATGGCAATATTAGCGGTAACAAAGTAGGAAATTGGATGAAAGAACACTATCCACAAGACAAAGCAATAAACCATAAAATGGGTGATATTCGCGGCGTTGCTGTAGTAGAAATTAAGAAATAATATATAGGCTTTAAAGCCTATATATTAGTGTGATACTGTAGAAGAAAAAAGATTAATAACAACAACTCCAGCTATAATCAACCCCATTCCAATAATTGCAGGTAAATCAGGTATCTGCTTATATACAACTGCACCAACAATACCAATTAAAACAACACCAGTCCCAGACCAAATTGCATAAGTCACGCCAACAGGCAAACTCTTCATAACGATTGTAAGTGAGTAAAAAGCGATACCAAATCCAACAATTACTAACAAGCTAGGAAATAGTTTAGAGAAGCTATCAGATGCTTTTAATGCACTTGTTGCAACTACTTCAGCAACTATTGCCACTGCTAAATGTACATATACCATCATTTTAAAATCCTTAGAAAAAGAGAAGTTTTAGGGGGTTGTAGGGACACAGGTGTCCCTGCCACTTATGATGGACTTGTTCATCATAAGTGTTTATATAGCGACATACTACCTATTGAAATATTGAAAGAAGTACACCCGCAGCAACTGCAGAACCAATAACACCTGCAACATTTGGACCCATCGCATGCATTAAAAGCATATTTGAAGGATCATTTTTCATTCCCTCTTTGTTTGAAACACGAGCAGCCATAGGAACTGCAGATACACCAGCAGAACCAATTAATGGATTAATTTTATTATCTTTAATAAAGATATTCATAAACTTAGCCATTAATACACCAGCTGCAGTTCCAGCAGAGAATGCAATAATACCAAGAGCTAAAATAGCTAAAGTATCAGCTACTAAAAATTGATCTGCTGAGAGTTTTGAACCAACAGCTAGACCTAAAAAGATAGTAACAACATTAATTAAAGCATTTTGCATTGTATCTGATAGTCTATCAACAACACCTGACTCTTTTAAGAAATTACCAAACATAAACGCACCTATTAATGGCGTTGATTCTGGTAAAACTAAAATTGCTATTACTAAAACAACAATTGGGAAGACAAGCTTCTCTAAACGTGAAACATGACGAAGTGTTGACATCTTGATTTTACGCTCCTCTTTTGATGTTAAAGCGTTCATAATTGGAGGTTGAATTAATGGAACCATTGCCATATATGAGTAAGATGCAACAGCGATTGCTCCTAGAAGTTCAGGTGCAAGTGCCGAGGCAATAAATATAGATGTCGGTCCATCTGCTCCACCAATAATACTAATTGCACTAGCTTGTTGAAGTGAAAAATCAAAAATAGTTGTATATTGAGAAAGTGCAACTGCACCAACTAATGTTCCAAAAATTCCAAACTGTGCAGCTGCTCCTAGAAGTGCTGTTTTAGGGTTTGAAAGAAGAGGACCAAAATCAGTCATTGCACCAACACCCATAAAAATAAGAATTGGAAAGAGCTGATTTGAAAGCCCCATATTGTATATTATCCCTAAAAAGCCATCAGGTCCAGAAATTCCCGCAATAGGGATATTTGCCATTAACCCACCAAAACCAATAGGTAGCAGTAAAAGTGGCTCAAAGCCCTTTTTAATTGCTAAATAAAATAGCAAAAATGTTATTAAAATCATAATAATACGACCCCAAGATTTGTGAAAATCACTCATCTCATGACCATGAGAGTTCATCTCATTAGGGTCTGGATTTACTAAGTAGTAAATACCAGTTGATTTTAAAAATGAGCCAACCATAGTTGACATATCTTGCGCCTCATAAGCTTTTTTCTCAGCTACTGCAACTGGTTCGTGAGTTGGTGCAGAAGCATAACTTACTGAGAAAAATAGTGCAAAAATTGTGAAAAATTTAATTAAAGTTGACTTCATATCTTATCCTAACACTGCTACGACTTGACCTTCTACCACCTTGTCGTTTACATTTACATTAATTGACTTAACAACACCACCACGTGGTGCTACAACATCAATTTCCATTTTCATAGACTCAATAATTAAAATTTTATCGCCCTCATTAACACTTTGACCTGGATTAGCAATGATTTTCCAAACTGAACCTGGAAGAAGAGCTTTTATATCAAGGTCATCTCCACCTGCTGGAATTGAAGTTTGAGCTGATTCTCCGTTTACTGCCGTAACTTGAATATCTGCATCACCCTCAGCAACTTGAACACTAAATTTTTCACCATTTACTACTACTGTGTAACTTCCACTTCCCATCTCTGACTCTCCCTCATTTGTTGGCATATCTGATATTTTTCTAACATTAACTTCTGCATCACCTTTTAAAAATGTGATACCCTTTTCTTGACAAGCAGCAGCGATAAAAAGATTTTCATCATTAATCTCAATACCCTCATCTTCTAGTTTTTTACTCCAATGAGCTAATGACTTTGTCTCATCAGCGTCAGCTAAATCTAAAGCGTTCTCTTGCGTTGGCTCTAACCCTAGCTTTTCAGATGCAATTTTAACAATTTCAGCATCTGGAACAACAGGAGTTTTACCAAAATAACCAAGTACCATTTTTCCATATCCTGGAGCAATAGCTTTCCATGGTCCTTGCATTACATTATTCAATGCTTGTTGAAAATAAAATTGAGAAACTGGTGTTACAGATGTACCATAACCACCTTTTTCTACTACTTCACGCATTGCATCGATAACTTCTGGGAATCTATCTAAAATATTGTTATCTCTCATCATTTGTGTATTTGCTGTTAATGCACCACCTGGCATTGGTGAAAATGGAATCAAAGGTGAAACCATAGTCGCTTCTGGTGGCATAAAATAGTCACTCAGTGAGTTTTGAACAACTTTCTCATACTCTAAAATTTTGTCAATCTCTAAGCCACCAAGGTCATAATCCATCCCCTTAGTTGCATGTAACATTGTTAAAATATCTGGCTGAGATGTTCCACCACTTACAGGAGCAGAAGCCATGTCAATACCATCAATACCAGCGTCAAGTGCAGCCATGTAAGCAGAAACTGAAACACCAGCAGTTTCATGAGTATGAAGACGTAAATGAGTTCCATCAGGAACTAATCCACGAGCCATTTTAACTGTTTCATAGACTTTTTTAGGACTAGATGTTCCACTTGCATCTTTAAAACAGATACTATCATAAGGGATACCACTATCTAAAATTTCACGAAGTTTCTTTTCATAAAAAGCTACATCATGAGCACCATGACACCCTGGAGGCAGGTCCATCATTGTCACAACAACTTCATGTTTTAATCCATGATGAGAGATTCTCTCACCAGAATATTTTAAATTTTCAACATCATTTAGTGCATCAAAATTTCTAATTGTAGTTGTACCATGTTTTTTAAACATCTTTGCGTGTAAATCAATTAACTCTTTGCTACCAGTATCAAGCATTACAGTGTTTACACCACGAGCAAGTGTTTGAAGGTTAGCGTCTGGTCCTACAATTTCACGGAATCTATCCATCATTGTAAAAGCATCTTCATTTAAATAAAAATATAGAGACTGAAAACGTGCGCCTCCACCAAATTCAAAGTGAGTAATACCAGCGTGTTTAGCTGCTTCAACCGCAGGGAAGAAGTCATCCATTAAAACACGACCTCCAAAGACAGATTGAAAACCATCCCTGAATGTTGTATCCATTATATCAATAAACTTTTTAGCCATTTATAACACTCCTTAAAGTTTTACTTTTTTATGATGCATTACTGCTGCTGTAATAGCCGCAGTTTTCCTCGCTTGCGAAGGACTTTTCTGAGCTGAATCATCATTTAATGAATTGTCAACCTCAGGAAAAAATTTGTGAACTAGAATTGATTGAAGGTTCATAACTCCAACTAAAATAACCAAAAACACAAAAACCGTACCCATTCCAAGAAGCATAAATTTCAGCCCCTCAACAACTAAATTCGTTTCCATTTGAAACACCTTATTTTTAACGTGATGCAACATCATAATATAATTATCTTTAAATGCCATTTGATGTTACAAATTAATACACAACTAATTTTTAAGTGTTACTTATATTAACTTTTTTTAAAACAATTTTAGATATTATATCAATTCAAAATATTATAGATATTGGACAATAAATGATTAATGGAATGTTAGAACAAGATTTAGCAGCTTATGTGATTTTTGGAGTAATACTCAATTTTCTTTTTTCTATACTCTTTGGATTATATTTAACTAAAAATATAGGTATGCAAGAGATGGTTATGTCAAAAGGGGAGAAGGAGCAACCAAGGTGGATGGCACTAATGCTAATAATACCTTATGCAAAAATGGTTATAACACTCTATAGAGTTGCAATTTTGCAGATATATTTTTTAAATAGAGGCTATACACATAAAGAGTATTGGGAGTATATGACGAATTAAGGTAATATGTTACGCCCCCTCAAGCTACGAAAACTATGTTTTCGAGAATTAATTTATTGCAAAAGATTTAGAAAAGTATGGGTTGCTTAGTTGAAATTTACTTAAAATTCTGCTGTACAGTACGCTATTTTCAAATATATTTCCCATCATAATAAAATTATCTATCGAGTATTTCGACTTTAATTGATTTAGTGTAGTTATGCTCATATCAGCTAAAGCTTCAAAGATTGAGTAAGCTAAGTAGTGTTTATCTACCTCTGCTAATTTAAAACTAATAATTGAGCCTAAAAATGAGCTGTAATCAAACCCCTCACTAATGAAATTAGTATCAATTTTTAGTCCACCATTTCCATGAAAATCTAAAGATGCATCACTAAGTGTTTCAAAACTTCTACCATCAAGCTCTAAAATTGTGCAGATTGTCTCGAAAATAGTGTAGTTTCCATTTTTAGATAGTTCATTAACAACTTTTTCATATTTTTCATGAAAATTCATTAAAAGTCTATTTTGAATATCACTACTTTTCATCTGCTCCACAACATCTTTTAATACAAACTGTTGAAACTCTATAATTTTTTTACTATCATACTCATCAGATAATAGAAATGAGATATTTTCATCTATTGTTAAATTTAGCGCTAAAGCTCTATCAAAATTTGCCTCTTTTTTAATATTTAGAAATCTATTTAAAAGCGCATCATCATCAAACTTTTCTAAAGTAGTAGATAGACCTTTTTTATCTTCAATTATTGTAATACTGTTTTGAACTACTACTGCTTTCAAATCAGACATAGAGTTAAAAAATAGGTATGACACCCCACTCTCTTTTGCATTTAGTGCAACAAGAGTACTTCTAATGCTATCTGGTGATTTTATGAAAATGTAGCTTTTATTAACAAGATTTTTTAGTGTTTCATCTTTAATTGTCACTTTAACAAGTGGCTTTTCTATTGAGAAAAGTGCTTTTTTCTCATCATTAGTCATAATAAAAAGTTCATCAATTTTTAGTGGATCACTTAACAAAAGTGAACTTCCATCACTAAAGTGTGGTGAAAAAATAGTATTATCACTAAATGAGCTTGCGCTATTACTGTAGTGATTACACACTATTGTGTCGTCCAAATATCTAAGTGAGCTAGGGTTTGTTAAGTTGTCTAAACACTTAGGACATAGTGCAATATTGTATGCTGGTGATGTAAAACCACTTTTTTCAATGCAAGCATCTACACTTGCTGTATTAATATCTCCTAAAAAAATAGATTGAGGAAGATTAGTTTGTGATTGTTCACTAAATTTCAAAAGTGCTTTTTCATCACTATCATCAACAATTAATTCAATATTGTTACTACTTTGTGACACACTTGCATTTACTCCACTCTCATTAATTATGTTTTGCAAAAAACCTGCAAAATATCTATTAGATGAGTTATACTCTATTGTCTGTTTTAATGCCATTTTTATATTCACTTTGTGGATTTGCAAAATTTTCTATTATTGACTCTAGCGAAATTTCACTCTCATTTTTTTTGTATTTTATACTACATCTATCTAGTTCATGTAACGTTTCATCTATTAGGTTACTGAAGCTACTCTTCATCTCACTTGTTAAACCAACAACAACATCTTCAATATTTTTAGGAATTATTCCAATAATATTCACATCTGCCATCTTCTCTAAAAGTGAACAAATCTCTAACATCTCAACAATTTCAACCTCATGAGCTGTCTGTTTGTAACTACCAAGTCCCAACAACTCATCTGATGGAATATTATAGATAGAGCCAACTTCATCATCCATAGTAATTGTATCAATAATAATTACTTTATCATAGTCTTGATAATAGGTCATAAGTTGAAAACCTAAAACACCACCATCAACTAAAGTAACATCACCATCAAAACTATAGTTTTGCTCAATATATTTAGAAGCATAAACACCAATACCCTCATCTTGATATATTACTGTTCCTGCTCCCACAATTGCCACTTTCACTTATTAATCCATTTTTGAACAAGTCCAAAAAAGGCTACTCGGCGCAGTGCCCTCGCGACTTGTCGCTCTTTTTTTTTCGCTTTCACTTATTAATCCATTTTTGAACAAGTCCAAAAAAGGCTACTCGGCGCAGTGCCCTCGCGACTTGTCGCTCTTTCATTTTCAAAATCTACTCACTCTCTTTGACAAATTTAGTTCCACCTATAGCGATGTTGATGTCACTCTCTTTCCAAAAAATTGTTCTCCAAACTTGGTAGTAGATGTGAAACATTACCCAACCGATAATAAAGTACATTGTCAGATGGTGTGAATATCTTACATCCATATTTGTTCCACCTGTAAAATTGATTGTCCAATCTGTTGCTAAATGTAACACTGTAGGCCACCATGTTCCAATTGAACTAAGTCCAGATGCCATACCTTGAACATAGAGTTGAAGCCCTGTTAAAAGCATCCAAATCAGCATCATATGAAAGACAAAAAAGAATACTGCATTAAAGCTATCGGCATGTGATGAGTCAAACTTTTTAACTCTATTTAGTGTAATCAAATTTATTAAGACGCTAAAAAACTCAGCTATATTCTTAGCTGATGGTATTAACTTCTTATAAGGCTTCTCAAATCTTGAAAAGAAATATAAATATGCAACTACAATACTACTTACATCAAAAATAATTGCTACATAAAAGTGTGCTAATCTATTCCATGCCATCACATAAGTATCTACTGCAGAATCTGCAATATATGTTTGATAATATGGGTGTCCAATGTAAAGACCTGTAATTATAGCAATTACCATAGAAACAGCAACTACCCAATGATTAAGCCTCATAAAGCCACTCATTCTCTCTATTTTTTTATAATTCATGAGTTACCCCTTAAATTGCGCAGTTGGTATTTACTTTAAAACTACTAAGCTCTTTACCCTTTGTGTCAACAATATGAACCGCACACGCAATACATGGGTCAAAACTATGTATTGTTCTTAAAATTTCTAGCGGCTGATCAACATTTGACACTTTTGTACCAATAAGAGCTGCTTCATAAGCACCTGTTCTATCTTTATAGTCTCTAGGAGCTGCATTCCAAGTTGATGGTACAACAGCTTGATAATTCTCTATTTTACCATCTTTAATAACAACCCAATGACCCAATCCTCCACGCGGAGCTTCAGCCATTCCAAAACCTTTTGCATCTTTTGATACTTTATCAAAATCAAACTCTGTCCAAGTAGATAAATCTCCACTTGCAGCATTTGCAGCTAACTCATCAGCCCAGCCCATCATCACATCACTCATCAACTCTGTCTCTATCGCGCGAGCTGCTGTTCTTCCTACTGTTGAAAAAATAACCGAAGCAGGAGCTGCTTTGCCTAATCCTAATGTTGCACCTAATTTTGTTAAGAAGTTAGTAGCATATTTTGTTATGTTTTTATCTCCAGCTGCTAAACCTACAACAACTCTTGCTAATGGACCAACTTCCATTCTAGTGTCATCATATAGAGGTGATTTAATCCAAGAGTACTTCTCTTTAGTTTTCAAATAAGAGAAGCCATCATCTTTTTTCTCTAAACCTGTATATTTAGGCTCTGTAACACCGTCAAATGGGTGTAAACCTTTATCGTTTTTGCCCTCATACCATGCGTGAGAAACATCTTCTGTAATTTTACTTTGATCTAATGGATAGAGCTTACTTAAATCTCCATTTAGAACGTACCCTCTAGGAAAGAGTAGTTCTGATTCATAAAAGCTATTGTCATCAAGTCTAAAGTCTCCATAGCTCATAAAGTTTTTAAGACCTGCGCCTGTTCCATCAAGAGCTTCATCTGCATAGACAGTTCCAGCCATTAAAACATCTGCTAAGTAAGCATTTTTAACAAAATTTCTAGCTTTTACTAAAATTGATTTAAACTGAGCAATACGAGCAGGATTTTCAATATCTTGAACACAAGTAACTCCACCAACCACTAAAGATTGAGGATGTGGCATTTTACCACCAAAAATTGCCATCATTTTTGCCATGTCACGTTGCATATCTAATGCTTGTAAGTAGTGAGCAACTGCAATTAAATTTTGTGCAGGCGAAAGTTTATAATTTTTATTTCCCCAATAAGCATTTGCAAAAATTCCAAGTCTTCCTTGTTTTACAAACTTTGCAACTCTCTCTTGAATTGCTCTTAAATCACCCTCTCCTGCATTGTATGGAGTATCGCTCCATTTTAAAGCCTCTGCAGCTGCTTCTTTAGGGTCAGCTTCAAGTGCGCTTGTAATATCTACCCAATCTAGTGCGTGAAGGTGGTAAAAGTGAACAACATGGTCATGAACGTAAAGTGCGCCTTGAATTAAATTTCTTACCAATCTTGCATTTTTTGGAATTTGTACATTAAACGCATCTTCAACTGCTTCAATACTTCTTTGGTAGTGAGTTCCTGTACATACACCACAAATTCTCATAGCTAGTAGTCCAGCATCACGAGGGTCTCTACCTTTTAAAATTGTCTCTATTCCTCTAAACATTGTCGAGCTTGAAAATGCATCCGTAATTACATTATTTTCATCAATTACAGCCTCAATTCTAAGATGCCCCTCGATTCTTGTTATTGGATCAATTATTATATGTTTTTCACTCATTACTCATCTCCTTTTTTCCAGCGATTACACTAGCTGCTGCATGAATACCAATACCTATACCTGCTGCTGTAAGTAGTCCTAAACCAAACTCATCAACACTCTTTTCTACACCACCAAGAGGAGCTTTGAAGTGAGTATTTGCCATTGGTCTCTCTTGAGCATATTTGTCCCAAAATTGAGGCTCACTACAACCAATACAACCATGTCCAGCACCAATTGGCCAGTTAGTACCACTGTTATATCTTACAATAGAGCAGTTATTAAATGTCATAGGACCT
>JAYEGD010000208.1:0-2396 GCA_034658915.1 Campylobacterota bacterium
GTCTTACTCTACATGTAAAAGGGTTGTAGAGCTTGAACCAAACAGTGTATCTGCATACTCTAACTTAGGCATTACATTGATGGAGTTAAATAGAGTTAGTGAAGCGATTGAGAATTTCACTAAAGCACTCTCTTTAAAGCCTAATTACGCTGAGGGTTACAACAATTTGGGTATTGCATTACAAGATTTAAAAGAGCTTGATGATGCAGTTAAAAATTACAAAAAAGCTATAGCCATAGAGCCTAATTATGCGCAAGCTTACTATAATTTAGGTAATGCGTTAAGAGATTTAGGCAGACTAGACGAAGCAGTTTCAAATTACAATAAAGCCATAGCAATAGTGCCTGATTATTCAGAAGCCTATGATAATCTACTCTTTTGTTTACACTATATTGATTCATTCCCAGTTGAGAAAGCACTTGAGACAGCCAAACGCTACGGTACCATGATTTCTTTAAAAGCAGAGCCTAAATTTAGTGCATGGCATAAGAGTGAAAAAAGCGATAAACTACGCATTGGCTTTGTCTCAGCAGATTTGATAAATCACTCTGTTGGTTTTTTTGTTGAGGGATTATTTAGGCATTTAGACAAAAAACAGTTTGAACTATTTGCATTTCCAACACTTCTAGTATCAGATAGCTTAACAAGTAGAATTAGACCTTTTTTTCAAGAGTGGCTACCAATTTACAACAAAAATGATTTAGATGCGGCTACACTAATTCATGAAAAAGGGATAGATATACTAATAGACCTCTCAGGTCACACTGCACACAATAGACTACCAGTTTTTGCCTACAAACCAGCACCTATTCAACTCACTTGGCTCGGCTACAGTGCAACATCAGGTCTTAAAGAGATGGACTACATATTAGGCGATTCATATGTCACACCAACAAATGAACATTACCATTTTAGTGAAAATATTTTAACTCTTGAACAGACATATATTTGCTTTACTCCACCTACGCAATCTGTCACAATAGGCTCACCTCCACTACTTAAAAATGGCTATGTAACTTTTGGAAGCTTTAACAATTTAACAAAGATGCACGAAGAGGTTGTAAGAGTATGGGCAACAATACTAAAAGAGACTCCTAACTCAAAACTATTTCTTAAAAACAAGCAGTTTTCAAACAAAAAAATTATTAAAAAAGTGGAAAATCAATTTTTTCAATATGGAATTAGCAACAATAGATTAACTCTTCAAGATGAATACCTCTCACGAACAGAGCATCTAAAAGCCTATAATCGTATTGACATAGCTTTAGACACTTTTGCTTACACTGGCGTAACAACTTCAGCAGAAGCGTTATGGATGGGTGTTCCTGTGCTAACACTGCAAGGAGATAGATTTATGTCACACATTGGAGAGTCTATTATGCACAACACAAAACAGTCTAACTGGATTGCTAAAGATAAAGAAGATTATATTAAAAAAGCAGTTGCTTTTGCTTCCAACAAAGCAGACCTAGTAAATATACGCTCGACACTACGTGACAAAGTTCTTAAAACACCTCTTTATAATACAAAGTTATTTGCTAAAAATTTTGAAAAAGTTTTGTTAAATTTAGTAGATTAAAATAAAACTATTAGTATCAAGAGTGTACCATTTGAAATGCAAAAATTATTTTACAAAATTTCATATCTTGTTTTGATGTTACTTCTAATATCTCTTATATCGTTTGTAGCAATTCATAGCGCACCAAATAGCTTTTTTAGTGCAGGAGAGTTAAACCCCAATATGACACCAGAAGCAATAGAGCAATTAAGAGCAGTATATGGACTTAACAAAGCTCTACATGTACAGTTTTTTGATTGGATTATAAACATTGTAACACTCAACTTTGGTGTCTCATTTGTAAGTGGTACAGATGTTTCAACAGAGATTTCAAAAAGAGTAGGAATTACACTTTTTATTAATATTACTTCACTCATTGCCGTCTTTGCTATATCTCTGTATTTAGGAATAAAGTCTGCTCTTAATTATGAAAAAAGAGCAGACTACATCATTACTCAATTCAACTTAGTCTCATTTGCAATGCCATCATTTTACTTAGCTCTTTTACTAATTTTAGTTTTTAGCGTAAATTTAGATGTTTTACCAATAGCAGGACTTCATAGCATTGATGCAGGTGATGGAATTTTCTACTATAGCGACATGTTTATGCACCTTATTCTACCACTAAGTGTAATGATTTTTGGAGGAGTTGGAAGTTTAAGCATCTACATTCGCTCTTTAACATTAGAGATTTTAAAGAGCGATTACTACTTCTTTGCAATTTCGAGAGGGTTGAGTAAAAGAGTGATTTTAAAACACTACATTTTACCAAACCTACTGCCTCCAATTAATCCTGGGAGTGATAGACCCAACAGTGTGACTATTGGAGGTAGTAGGT
>JAYEGD010000209.1:0-2391 GCA_034658915.1 Campylobacterota bacterium
ACTCTTTTATCTTCTATTTTTTTATCAAACTCTTTTATGATTTTTTGCTTCTGTTTTTTCAGTTTTTTATATTTTTTTACAAGTGAAGCTGCCGCATAAGAGCTTTTTGTTCCATAGCTTATATTATCAACTTCATTAGAGAGTTCAGAGACTCTAATGCTACTGAGTGTTAAATTTGCAACTACTACAATTACAAAAAGTGCAACTGCAACACTCACTGTTTTAGATACTAGCTTATCGCCATCGCTTTTTATATGAAAAGGTTTACTTTTAAAGCCATTTTGATTAACTACGTGATCAAATGTTTGAGAGTCGCAACTGCTTTTTATCTCAATGATTGAGTCTGAAATATTTTTTAGACACAGCTCATCACTAAGTTGAATGTCGCTATTGTAGTTTATCTGATTTGAGAAATATAGTTCACACTCTGCAAATCCACTCTCTTTTATTATTTCATCAAGAGTATCTTCACTGTATGCATAAAAAGCGTAACCATTATCTTTGGCTTTTAAAATATGAAAGCTATTCATGCTCTCAACTCTACCACTAAGGACAGATGGAGCTAGCTTTTTTACTTTTCCAAGACTTTTAATTGGGATTTTTTTCTCTACAAACCAGTAGTATGATGGAGAGAGTACAATGATGTTCTTTTTATAAGCAAAGTCTAAAACAGTGCCATCAGTACTAATATATTTTAAGCTCACTAAGTGTTACCACCAATAATTTTTTGCAAATTATATCTAAAAATTATTAAACAGAGTTTTTGAAATTTAGTAAATCTTCTTTGTAGCCAACAACAATGAAAATATCATCACTCTCTATTTTATGGTGTTGTACTTTAGAGTTGTATATAAAAGATACTTTATGTTTTTTTGTATAAAATGCAATAACTATGACACCATACTTTTTTGACCAATCTACTGCGTTGATATTAGTTCCAATAAAGTGAGAATCTTTTTTAATTTTAACCTCAATTAGTTGTAGGTTTGATTCTGAGTAGAGAATGTTGTTTAAAATTTCACTTGAGATTGGATGTTCTAATAAGTTGGTAATAACATTTGTTGCGGTATCTAAAATAGGCATTACTTTAGATGCACCAGCTAGATTAAGTTTAGAGACACTTTCACTTGAGCGTGCAAGAGAGATAATATTTGCATCTTCATAAGCAGAACGCAGTGAGATAGTTAAAAATACATTTTGAGAGTCATCATCTAGTGTACAAAATATGTTACACTCATTAATATTAAACTTTTTGTCTATCTGACTCCAATCATCATCTAGTTCAAAAATTTCCACTTTGTAGCCATCTTGAGCTGCTTTTGTCTGGATCTCTAACTTCTGAACAAAAAATATAATATTTTCATACTGCGTAGATATGCTTTGTGCTATCTCCTTTGAGTACTCATTGTAACCAAAAATTAGTGCATTTTTTTTAATACTTTGTGTCATGAAATCTTCTTATGTATGTCAATGTTAAACTCTTTAATTAGTTTTGTATTTCCTATTAAGAGTAAAATATCTGATGGTTCTATTATTGTGCTATCTATTGGATTAAAAAGAAACAGTTTACTATCTTCTTTATATATTCCTAATAAAATTATTTTATATTTTTGTGTGTTCAAATCGCAGACATATACACTATTTTTATATATAAATTTATCTACTTTTATCTCTTCTAAGTTAATATCTTGTGACTCACTTCTTAGTTCATGAATTGTTTCAAATGCGACAGGGCGACCACTATACTCCTTAACCATTAGTCCAACTAACTCTTGAGGATAGACAATATGATCAACTCCGCAAAGTGAGAGTTTTTTTCTATGTAGTTCATTAACAAGAAGTGAAATTAGTTTCAATTTTTTATTGAATGAGCGAATAGTTAAGGCTGTATATACATTAAGAATATCATCATTGTATAGTGTAATAACAGCTCTCACATCTTTATTAAAATCTAAATTCAGTATTTTGTAACTCTCTAGTGAGGCTGGGTCTAGCTTCATAGCAGATATTTTCTGTTTTTTTGCAGCTTCAATACTCTTCTCATCACTATCTAACAAAACAACACTATTTCCATCTGCTATAAGTTTAAGCGCTACTTGACTAGCTAGTGGGCTATAGCCACAAATTAAAAAAATATTTTTGTATTTAGAGATGTCTGAGACCATTTTATTGTTTCTAATATCTTCTAATTTATCAGAAAATGCACTCACAACAATAGATGTAGAAAATGATATAACAGCAATACCAAACATAATGATAACCATGGCAACACTTCTACCAGATTGTGTAACTGGTGCTAAATCGCCATAACCAACAGTTGAGATAGTAACAAGTGACCAGTAAAATGCTTCAAAAAGTGTATCTATCGGAGAGTCTGGATTTGTAGCTTCC
>JAYEGD010000210.1:0-10225 GCA_034658915.1 Campylobacterota bacterium
TGTCACTATTTCATTAAATAGTGACAATATATTAAACTCTTTTGACTCTAAATCTATATTTCCACTATCTATTTTTGAGTAGTCTAAAATGTCATTAATAATCTTTAAAAGTGATTTTCCTGAAGTATCAATAACTCCATACATTTTAAGTTTCTTAGGATCATCTTCTCTCATTTTAAGGATTTGCATATACCCTAAAATTGCGTTCATCGGAGTTCTAATCTCATGTGACATACAAGCCAAAAAGCTCTGCTTTGCATTTGAGGCTAGTTTGAGCTGCTCAATAATTTGTTGTTGATTATTTTCATACTCTTTTTTTTGTGTAATATCAGTGTGAAAACCAACCATTCGTGCAGCCATATTCTCTGAATTAAAGTGTGCCTTTCCTCTACCTAAAATCCAAATCCATCTTCCATCTTTATGTTTAACTCTATATTCACACTCAAAAACATCACTATTGCGACTTAGATGGTTGAGTAAATCTTTAGAAAAACGCTCTCTATCTTTTGGATGTATTCTCCCTTTTAACTCACTAAAATTTCCACCTATTTCATCTTCACTATAGCCTAGCATTTTTTTCCAGTGTGAAGAGAAGTAGGTACTATTTTCTAAAATATTCCAATCCCATATTCCATCATTTGAGCCATCAATTGCTAATTGAAAACGCTCCTTCTCTTTTTTTATTCTATCTTGATGAAGTATTGACAAATAGATTAGATAAACAATAAGAAGTGAAGCAAAAAATGATGCAATTAGCTTGATGTAGTAGTTTCTTAGCACCTGAGAGATGTAACTACTACTGCTACCATAAGAGACTAAATATGAGTCTCCTTTATCGCCTTTAAAACTCTTTATAGGTAAAAAAGTTACAAGTGCATCTTTGCCATCTGCTTTACCATATACTGCAAAACTTTCAAGAGCATTCATGCTTTTTTTAATTAGCTTTGCATTATCTTTTAAAATAGAGCTATAGCTATCTAATATTTTCTTACTCTTAATCATATTTGAGCTTGAAATCAAAAAATTACTATTCTCTTTACTAGAGAGATAAGGATTTTTATTCTCTTTTATTTTTGCAGCAATCTTTTCATACACCTTTTTATTTATCAAAAAGTCACTATGTAGCTTATTGATATAAAATAGACTCTCTTGCAAACTACTAGGCAAATAAGATATCTCAAATGCACAAAGGTACTCATCATCTTTATAAAGAGTAAACACATTTCTAAATGAGCCTCCAAATCTACCTATTTCATACCCTATATTATCTGAATCGACACTGTTGGCAAGATTATAGCTATCTCTAAAGCTACTTAAATTGTCATCATAAAACTCTCTATTATGAAATCTTAAAAATGATACACTATTTGGTAAAACAAAATGAAACTGTGAAGCACCATCACCTCTCATAACTTGATATAGTGGATTTAGGTAGTCATACAACTCTTTACGTAACGTTTGCTGTCTCTCTTTGGAAGCGTTTTTAACTTGTGAAAAAATTTCCAACACTTTTTTGTCTGTTGCAATTATTGAGCTAGTGTCAATCGCCTCTTGCTTATAATCTTCAAGAATCTCATTTAGGTGCAATTTTTGAATAGCTAACTGTTCATCTACATTTTTTTTAATTTGACTCTCTTTGTCATAGTGTAAAAATAGAGCTATTAAGCTAAATAGCACAACAAATATGAATACAAAAACTATTTTTAAATTTTTCATTTTTAAAACTTATATGAGTAAGAGAGTTTAATTATCTGGCTATTTTTTCTTTGAGGACCATAAGAGTCTTCTACTGGTGTAGAGCTAGGCGCTCCTAAATTGGTTGTCTCATCAAACTCTAAAAATGTATAGTTAAACTTTAGAGTTGATGCTTCACTGATTCTAATACCGTAATTTATAAAGTATGAGTTATTTCTAATGTTGTAAATATGATTACAATTTGAGTTATATGGTGTTCCATTATTTGCAGATGCCCAGTCATTAAAGGTGTGAAACCACTCAAAGTTAATGAAATTATCGAAATTAAAAAAGTCAAAATCTTTTCTTGCACCAAAGAGGTTTGCTGCACCATAGTAAGTTTTATTATCAAATGCGAAACTGCTTGAAAATTTCTCATAGCTACTTTGAGAAACTCCATCGTTTAGTAGCCACTCATTTTTAAGTGCAGTTGAGTTGTTTTTGTAAGCACTAAGACCAACTACATTGTAAATTGTAATACCTGAGTATTCAGAGTCATCCCATGAAACACCACTTCCTAAATTGTACAACTCACCCGCGTCACTACCTTTGTACTTAACATCAACATATTTAAAATCATTAATAACTCTAAATTTTTTATGTGTTATTTTCTGTGTTAAAAATGCACCGTAACTATTTTGCTTGTAGTCATCACTCATATACATTCCAGTTGGAACTATTCCACTATCTAATGTTCCTACACCAACTATGACTCTATTTTCATCATTGATTTTGTACTGCATAAATAGAGCAAGTGGGTCTAAGTCACTCAAAATAGTAAGTCCCTCACCATCTTGATAGTAATCGCTTGTGTATTGCATAGGAAAGCCATTACTAAGAGGAATAATTCCAGCACCTACTGTAAAATTGTTTATGCTGTAGCTTAAATAGAGTGTTCTAAAGAAAATATCTTGTTTTTGAAAACCTCTTGAGAAATTTGCATTTTTAACATCTTTTCCAGACTCTGTAAAGTATGTATATGCATATGGTGTCATTGAGAAGTAAAAACCATCTTTTTCATAATCAAAATACATCTGTAAAGAGCTGTAGCTCATATTTTCACGGTAAGTAGATTTGGTTTTCTCTTTTTGCACATATGTGTAGTATGTTTTAAACTCACCAAAATAGTTCCAGTTACTAGATTCAACATCATCTTGTGCTAATAGTTGTGTGTTAATTAAAATCGCAATTAATAGTAAATTAACTTTTTTCATCTATTTAATTCCTCTTGTATAACTTCTTTTTTTCCTCTTTAGCTTACTTTTTAACTTTTTTAAGATGACAAGCCTCTCACCCTCTGTAATGTTGTAACTATTTTCACTAATATTTTCAGGAGAGTTAAAAAAGCGTATCCAGCTCTTTAGAGATTTATTTGTGATATCTATTTTATTATCATGAATAATTTGATTAAAACTTCGAGAGTTTTGTATGTTAGCATTTAGTGTTAAAGTAAAGAGTAATATAAAGAGTATTTTCATCATTAATTAAACCTTAAATTTGTGAATAAGTACGTCATTATAACGCACGTATTTACAAATTATTCTTAAAAATTTATAAATAATATAAATTTGACTTATGTTAATTTATTTTTTGGTTTATAATATCCAACTTACTATTTTTCTTCTCAAAACTTCTCTCCATATAATATTTAACATTGTCTAAAATAAACATCCAAACAACTGCATATACAAAAACAAAAGCGATTGCATCAAAATCAATTGCAGGTACAAAAATACCAAATTTAGCAATGACAACCGCAACAGCTTGTGTTGAAAAGATAGCTAATAGAAGTTTTTTAGATGGTAGTGGATTACTAAGAAGTCTATCTTTATGTCTTAAAGTAAATAGTAAGAAGTGACCACCTACAACAAGTAGTAAAAAGACCATTGTTTGCATGTGTGCTGTGTCAAACATATCGTGTGCTAATCTCATTAAACCAAAACTCTCAATTACACTTAAAGCACCCAAAACAGTAGCAATACTAAGAACTCTTTTCATATCCCATCTAACAGGTGTGGCTTGTGCTTTTGCATTGTCGTATGCTATTGACATAAGTGGAATGTCATCTAAGAGTGCTAACATTACAATCATCACGGCACTAAGTGGAGCATCATTTGTAAATAAGATAGATAGCGTTACAAAAAGCATAATATTAATTGTCATAGCAACTCTATATTTTACATAACTAATGATTTTTTGAAAAATTTTGCGAGACTCTTCTATGGCATCAATTATGACTGAAAGCCCTGGTGTTGTTAAAATTAAGTCAGCTGCACTTCTTGCTGCATCTGTTGCACCTGAGACTGCAATTCCTACATCTGCTTGTTTTAGTGCTGGTGCATCATTTACACCATCACCAGTCATTGCTACAATATGACCAGCTTCTTGAAATGATTTCACAATGTTGTATTTATGCTCAGGAAATACTCTTGCAAAACCATCTGAATGCTCAATTATTTTGTCAATCTCTCTTGTAGATTTTTGCTCCTCATAAATATCTGAAGCTACAACAACATTTGCTCCAAGACCCAGTGATGATGAGATCTCTTTTGCAATAGAGACATCATCACCTGTTACCATATGAACCTCTAAGCCATGTTTTTTAGCCTCATCAATTGTCTGTTTTGAGTCATCACGAGGTGGATCAAAAAGAGATAAAATACCTAATAATTGATAGCTATTTGAGTTTTGTGAAGTTGTGGCAACTGCTAATGCTCTAAGACCATGCTTTGCCATCTCTTCAACTGCTTCACTAGCTCTACGCTTAACATCATCTGTCGCATCTAGCATATCAATAACAGCTTGAGGCGCACCCTTTACAACACTAAATTTTTGCTCATTATGTTCAATTACTGCTTCTGTTTTTTTACCAACAGGGTCAAATGGTGTAAAGTCACTCTGTCTGTACTGCTTCAGAGTCTCTTTGCTTACACTTTGCACAATGGTGCTATCTATTGCATCATCTCCATCAAAATTAGAGGCTAATGCACCATACAAATTCAACTCATCAACACTTGATGCACTAAATAGTATAGGCTCTCCTAAAGTTAACTCATTTTTTGTTAATGTTCCTGTCTTATCTGAGCATAAAACATCCACACCTGCCATCTCTTCAATTGCTTGAAGCCTAGAGACAATAGCCTTTTTCTTTGAAAGTGTTAAAGCACCTATTGCCATAGTAACAGATAAAACAGCAGGCATTGCAACAGGAATTGATGCAACAACTAAAATTAACACCATCTCAATTACATCTAGTGGTCTATCGTGAACATATAACTGTTTAGCAATAATAAACATAGCCATAATTAGTGAACCAATAATCAAAAACTTACCAATTCCTAAAACAGACTCTTGAAAATGAGAGACATTTTTTGCATTTTGAACTAGCATTGCAGTCTTTCCAAAAAATGTTTTTTCTCCAGTTTTAGTTACACAACAGAGCATATCACCTTGTTTTATGATTGAGCCAGAGTAAATCTCTTCACCTAATTCTTTGTTTACAGGAAGTGACTCTCCCGTTAATGCAGCTTGATCAACTGAGATATATTTACCCTCAATAGTAACAGCGTCTGCTGGGACAATGTCTCCATTTTTAACTTCAACAATATCTCCAGGAACTATTTTACTAGCATCAATGTTTTGCCACTGTCCATCTCTTTTTACACGAGCTTTAAGTGCCATTGAATCTTTAAGGGCTTTGAGTGCATCTTGCGCTTTTCCTTGTTGAAAAAACTCAATAAATGCATTTAGAAGTAACATAAACATAATAATAAAAAAGTCCGCCCAATGCTCAATAACCAAAGAGAGTATTGCGGCAATTTCCACCATCCAAGGAATTGGTCCCCAAAAACTCTTCAACAGAAGCAAAAGCCGACTCTCGTGTTTCTCTTCAAGAGCGTTTAAACCATACTGAGACAATCTTTTTTCAGCCTCATCAGAACTAATTCCATCAATTGAAGTTTGATGCTTACTTAATATTTCATCTGTATCTATTTTTGATTTAGACATAGTAATCCTTTCACAATAGTGTGCTACTCATTAGAATTAAACCAATATAAAATAATGATATTATAATAATTTGTTTTTTTATGGACATAATAATATCTATTTATGCACTCAAAGGCGCTTTATTATTTCGTAAATAATATAAGACTGCTTTAATTATATCATCATCATCTTTACTAGAAGACTTCACAACTTCTTTTTTATTTGATTGATACTCAAAAGTGATATTTTGAGCATAGTTGCTCACTTTTATAATATTTTTTTCTAATGCTAAAAGTTTAATAATCATTAACTCAAAAAACTGTTTTGTGGGTGCGTCTAACTCTCCAAAACGCTCAACGACTTCTTCTTCAATCTCATAAATTTCACTTGCCTCTTCGCAGTGGCTCAATCGTCTATATAGCTCTAAACGGAGTCTATCCTCACTAACTACCTCATCTGAAATATATGCACTTATGCTTAGTGTTAAATCTACTTTTTGTTTTGTTGTCTCAACGCTATTGCTTAACTCCTTAATAGCATCTTCTAACATTCTCAAATAGAGTGAATAACCGATGTTTTTAATATGTCCACTTTGAGAATCTCCTATTAAGTTACCCCCACCACGTATCTCTAAGTCATGGTATGCAAGAACTGCGCCTGCACCTAAAAATGAGTTTGACTCCAATACGCTTAGACGTTTTTTTGCCTCATCACTAAGTGTATCTTTGTTCTCAACTATAAAATAGGCAAAGCCCTCATTTTTTCCACGTCCAACACGTCCACGAAGTTGGTGTAAATCTGCCATTCCAAAGTTGTTAGCTCCATCTATTAGCATGGTATTTACATTTGGCATATGAATTCCAGCTTCAATAATACTTGTTGCTAAAAGCAAATCATATTCTCTTTTTTGAAACTTCATAAGCTCTTTTTCACTCACTGCAGCAGATATTTTTGAGTGCAACATTAAGATGCGTAAATTAGGCATTAGCTCTTTTAGTTCTGCATATTTCAGACTCATATTAGCAATAGAGTTATGAACATAAAAAATTTGACCTCCACGTCTTAACTCTCTTAAAATCACCTCTTTAATAAGTTTTTCATCATAAGCTTTTACAAATGTTCTAACACCTTGACGCTCAGTAGGTGGAGTTGTAAGAGTGCTGAGTTGCTTAATAGAGCTAAGCGCTTGATTAAGTGAGCGTGGAATAGGCGTTGCACTCATAGATAGAAGATGTACTCTTTCGTGCATCGCTTTTAACTTCTCTTTTTGTTTAACTCCAAACTTATGCTCTTCATCAATAATAACTAAACCCAATTTTTTAAACTCTACTCCAAAAAGTGCATGAGTTCCTACAACACAATCAATTGCACCCTCTTTTAAAGAGGTTAAAACTCTCTTTTTATCGCTTGTTGAGACAAATCTATCTAGTTTTGCTACTTTAATGTCAAACTCTTCAAATCTCTCTTTTAGTGACTTGAAGTGCTGAGAGCTAAGAAGTGTTGTTGGAACTACAATAGCACTTTGAAAACCACTTCTTGCAGTTGCATAAATTGCATTCATAGCAACCTCTGTTTTTCCAAAACCAACATCTCCACTTAAGAGTCTATCCATAATATTTGCAGAACTTAGTTGCTCAATTATATCATTTATGCAGACCTCTTGATCTAATGTGTAATCGAACCCTGAGTGAGCTTGAAACTCTTTTAGCTCTCTTTTATCTACTTTTATTACATCTGCTTTAATTAATGAGCGTGACGCTGCTGTGTTTACTATGTCCCCAGCTATCTCAAAGAGGCGTTTTTTTACCTTGTCCTTTAGTTTTGCAAAGCTACCTTTTCCTAGTTTATCTAGTGTTGGTACACCTCCACTTGCTATATATCTATCTATTACATTTAAGTTTTCAACTGGGAGTAAAACCTTGTCATCGCCTTGATATTTAATGACTAAAAAATCTTTCATACCACCTAAAATTTGAGCTTGTGTAATGGACTCAAAAATTCCCACACCATACTCTTCATGAACAACGTAATCGCCTCTTTTTAAATCATCTACTAAAATTGAGCTTCTTCTTTTTCTTGCAACTTTTTTAGTTTTATTTAGTGAGATAACTAATTCAGTATCGCTAATGACGTTTACAATGTATGGTTTTTTTATTACATGTAGAGCAGTTGTATCAAAAATTCCAGCTGCTTGAAGTTGAGTATCGTTTGATGCAATAATAGATATTTTTCTCTTTTTATGAATATTTATAAGTGTACTCACATCTGCAACAACTAAATCTTTTACACTCTCGCTCTCTTTTAAAGTCTCTCCAACAAATAGCTCTCGTGGTACTTTGTAACGTAAATCTTCATAAGCAGTATCTAGTTCATACTCCATATCTTTGTAAAACATAATACGTCTGTTTTGTAAAAATGGCTCTGCTTCATCTTCTAGGTACCAAAAACCCAATGTTGCAATATCTTTTATAAAGCTATCACTTTGAGAGTTCTCAACGCATGATGCTACTCTCTCATAAGACTCTTTAGAGAGATTAAAAAAAGCAGGTGAAATAGTGAGTGACTCAATCTCATCACTAGAAGAGCGTTGTGAAGTTATATCAAACTCTTTTATCTGCTCAATCGTATCATCAAACATAGAGATTCTAAATGGATTTTTAGCACGAGGTGGATATATATCTATAATATCTCCACGTACTGAGACCTCTGATTCTACCTCTATCATATCTACAAAAGTATAACCCCACTGTAGCAGCTGCTCTTTAAAAGCTTTTAAATCTACGCTTTGTGCAAAACTAATCTCAAAAGGAGTAAGAAGTGAAGCTTTAGGAAATGGGTATAGAAGAGTTTTACATGTAGCAATTACTATAGGTTTTTTTGAAGCTGAGTGGTAAACTCTTAATGCACCTAAAAGTGAGTACATCTCCTCTTGAAACGACTTCAAGTCATCCAAATAGGTAGCTCTAAAGTCTGGCAGCAGAAGTGTCTCATAACCAAAATAGCTACAGACATCACTACATGCTACTGCTTCATTGTACTCTTCACATAACAATATATCAAAGTTAGCCTTTTTATGTTGGCTTAGATGTTCAAAAAGTTTAGCTTGATACAAGATGCTATTTTTTATCTGTTAATATTGGTGCTTGTTGAACTTTTTTTGGTAACTCATTAGATTTTATTTTACTATCTCCCTCAAAAACACCCTTTGACTCAATAACCAATTCAGATGAGATAACAGAACCTAAAAGATGCCCTTGAGCTTTAATCTCCACTCTATCAGCTTCGATATTTCCCTCAACAAAACCTTTAACAATCAATCTGTCAACTTTTATTTCGCCTTTAATATGTCCACTTTTTCCAACATTTATCTCTTTTTGAGAGTCAATAGTTCCCTCAAACTTGCCATCTACATACAAATTACATGTAAGAGTCATATCGCCTTTTATTACTGCACCCTCAGTAATGATGGTTGTAGTATCGTTTGATACTGGTGCTATGTCGTTAGTGCTGTTATTAAAGATTGCCATGGAATTTTTTTCTCCTTCTCGAAAATTTCGTTATAGTTTGTTGCACTCCACTTTATAAACCAAAATGGATTTTTACTCTGTTGTATAAATCTAATTTCATAGTGTAGATGTGGACCAGAACTAAGTCCACTATTACCGCTATAACCAATTAGAGTTCCCTTTTTAATAAATGTTGCAGATTTTACTGCTGTCTTCTTTAGATGCCCATAAAGTGTCTTAAAACCGTAATTATGGTCAATAATTACAAGATTGCCATAGCCACTGCCTTTATTATATCCTGCGAACTCAACAACACCATCAGCAGTTGCATAAACAGGTGTTTTCATAGTAGCTCTTAAATCAATACCTGTGTGAAAAATTCTTTTTTTAAGTTTTGGATGGATTCTATAACCATATTTGCTGGTTACTCCTTTGTACTCTACAGGTGATCCATTTGGAATGAGTTCCATGGTTTTAGCAATCTTTGCAGAGGTAATAGCAGCTAAATTAACTCTATTGGTAATATCTTCTACCTCTTTTGATGGTAATAGACCAATCATCTCTTCAATAGACTCTAATTTGTCTGAAACTGAGAGAAGCTCCTCTTTTTTACCAATTAGATCTTTTTCAACTTGAAGAGCTGTTGTTTGAAGATGAGTGTTTAAACTCTTGAGTGAGTCAACCTCATTTTTAAGTTCACTCTTTTTAGTTTGGACTTCATTTACTGAATTGTTTAGGTAAATAATTGCAGATATTCCCATAATAAAAGAGCTAAGGATACCAATAAGCGTGTATAGACCAACTTTTTTAATAATATTGTGCAGGTTGAACTGTTTTACACCATCATCATCATGAATTGTAACTGTAAAATGTTTATCCATGACTGCCATATCCTTTATAAAAATTTATAAAACTCTCTACTACACTAAATGAGCCAAAGACTAAGTACTCTTCATCTCTTTTAATGCTCTTTTTAAAATTACTATATTTCATATCTA
>JAYEGD010000211.1:0-10218 GCA_034658915.1 Campylobacterota bacterium
TTTCTGTATTTTTCTATCAATAAAGACCTTTTTCAATTTTTTGATATAATACCAAAAAAAAATTTAAAGAGATAGAATGAAATTTATTGAAACACGTGGAAACGATGGCGTATTACCTCTACATGTAGAGTTCTCAGAGGCTATTTTAAGCCCTATATCTTCATTTGGTGGTATTTATGTGCCTCAGAGTTTACCAAACTTAGGAGTTGAGTTTTTAGAAAAACATCTAAACTCAAACTACAAAACATTAGCAAAAGATATGTTAAGTGCATTTGAGATAGACATTGATGAAGCAATTATTGATGAAGCGTTGAGTCTGTATGATAATTTTGATGACAAATCAAACCCAGTTCCTGTTGTAAAAGTTAAAGATGATTTGTATGTAAGTGAACTCTACCACGGTCCAACAAGAGCATTTAAAGATATGGCACTGCAACCTTTTGGAGTAGTTCTCTCTTCAATTGCTCAAAAACGTAATGAAAATTACCTAATTTTAGCCGCGACTAGTGGAGACACAGGACCAGCAGCGCTAGAGACATTTAAAAATAGAGCAAACGTTCAAGTGGCTTGTTTGTATCCAAATGGTGGAACAAGTGATGTTCAACGTCTTCAAATGGTTACAGAAGATGCACCAAACCTAAAAGTAATAGGAATTAATGGAGACTTCGATGATGCTCAAAATGCACTAAAAACTCTTCTTGCTTCAAGCTCATTTAAAGCAAAACTTAAAGAGAGTCACACCTCTCTTTCAGCTGCAAACTCTGTAAACTTTGGACGTATAATTTTTCAAATCATCTACCACATTCACTCATATTTAGAGTTGGTTCGTCAAGGCGCAACTGTAATGAGTGAAAAGGTCTATTTAAATGTTCCTAGTGGAAACTTTGGAAATGCACTTGGTGGTTACTACGCTAGCAAAATGGGACTACCAGTTGAAAAAATTGTAATATCTTCAAATGAAAACAACGTATTAACACAGTTAATAAATGATGGAGTTTATGACATTAGTGAAAAATCTGTTTTTGCATCAACTTCACCTGCTATGGATATTTTAAAATCATCAAATATTGAGCGTGTGTTGTATGATTTGTTTGGGAACAGAAGAACTCGTGAGTTAATGGCAGAGTTAGACACTAAAAAATGCTACAAACTAACAAGCGATGAGTTGACAAAACTGCAAGAGATGTTTAGTGCAGATTTCTGTAATGGAGATGAGGGTAAAAAGTACATTAAAGAGAGTTTTGAGAGTGGTTACTTAATGGACCCACACACTGCAACTTGTTTTAAAGCGTATGAGAGTAAAAAAGAGAAACCTCTAAAAATGATTATCTACTCAACTGCTGAGTGGACAAAATTTTCACCAACAATTGCAAATGCGTTGAGTGGTGAAGTAGATACTCATGACATAGATGCACTAAAATCAATTAGTGAAAAAGCAGATATTGCAATTCCTGAGATGATAAATGAGCTATTTACAAAAGAGATTACTCAAAGTACAATTATCGAAAAAACAGATATTGAAAAAGAGATTTTAAAATTTATTTAAAGGTTTAAAATGAACAGTTTTTTTAAAATTGTTGCTACATCTATTTTAGTAACAACAACTATTTTTGCTCAAGATGTAAGCAAAACAGTAGATTCTATGAGACTTGATGCTTCGCAAAAAAAGTTTATAGAAAAAATTCTTCCTGCTGTTGATGATATTCATAAAAAGTATCAAGCAATGTATGAAAAAGCTCAAAAAATAGTCAACTCTAAACACAAAAGTGTTGATGATGAGCAGTGGTTAGAGTACAAAATGAAACAGTATGATGTTTCAAACAATAAAGATTTACTAGAAGCGCTTAAACCATTCCCTCAAAGTATTACACTAGCACAAGCGTCAATTGAGAGTGGTTGGGGAAGTTCGCGCTTTTTTAAAGTGGCAAATAACATTTTTGGAGTTCATGCATTTAGCAAGGATGTTCCACATGTAATGGCATCAGGTGCAGATGTTATGGTGCGAAAATATGCATCTTTAGATGATGCAATAGATGGTTATTACTACTTTTTAGCTACAAAAAGAGCGTTTAAAAACTTTAGAGAGTTGAAGATGAAAAGCACAAACCCTTATGAAGTTTCAAAAGGACTCTACTACTATTCAGCTCTTGGCAGTAAATATTCACAAATGATTAATAATGCAATTAAATATCACCATTTTAATTTAGCAGATAGTAAGTGAGGTAGTATGGAAAACATAGGATTAATACTAATTTTTTGGTATGGAATTTTACACGCTTTTGGACCAGACCATTTGAGTGCAATTGCAGACTTCTCTATTGGTAAAAGTAGTAAAAAAGCTTTGTCAATCGTTCTTCTTTTTGTCTTTGGACACTCACTAACTCTCTTTTTATTTGCTAAAATTTTGGAGACATACAACATAAGCGATGCTCTTTTAGGTTATGGAGATACCATCTCATCATTGGTAATATTAGGTATGGGAATTTACTTGCTCTATATGGTAGCAACAGATAAAATTCAGTTAAAAAAGCATATTCATCATGGGAAAGAACACGTCCACATCTGGTTTGGAAAAGAGCATAACCATAATAGCAGTGACACTGCATCAGCATTTACAATAGGTGCATTAATGGGTATAGGCGGTGTTAGAGGAATGCTAGTAACTCTAGGATTAATTGAGGGACAAAATGTAGATTTTATGATGATTTTAGCATTTACACTAGGTGTAATGTTGGTGTTTTTAACCTTTGGTATAATCATACTTTACATTAATAAAAATCTATTAAGTAATAAACAAAATATTAAACGTGTTTTTGCAACAGCTGGAGTAGTATCCGTAGTTGTTGGAACAAATATGTTATTAGGATAGCAAGAAACAAGTTGCTTTAAATCTCGAAAACATAGTTTTCGTAGCTTTAGGGGGTTGTAGGGACACTTGTGTCCCTGCCACTAAAACGGACGCGTTCGTTTTAGTGCATAAAATAGCAAAAGGAGTCTAAAATGTGCCAAGATTGCGGTTGTAGTATAACAGATAGTGTAGAGGTTAATCATTCACATAAACATCAAGAGGCTCATCAGATACTTCATGATAACCCACAGTTAAATGACAAAAAAACAGTTGATGTCATTACTAAAATATTGGACAAAAATAATCATGAAGCAGACCACAATAGAGCTCATTTTGACTCTAACAATGTTTTGTGTATTAATTTGATGAGTAGCCCAGGAAGTGGAAAAACTACAATGCTAGAACATTTAGTTGATGTAAGTGAGTTCAAGTTTGGTGTTGTCGAGGGAGACTTAGAGACAAGTCGTGATGCAGATAGACTGAAAGCAAAAGGTATAGAAGCACACCAAATTCAAACAGGCTCAGCTTGTCATTTAGATGCTTTTATGGTTCATAAAGCACTACATCATATGGATTTGGGCAAAATAGATGTCTGTTTTGTAGAAAATGTTGGTAACTTAGTCTGCCCAGCCTCTTATGATGTTGGAAGTCATTTGAATATTGTATTGGTAAGTGTTCCAGAGGGAGAAGATAAGGTAATAAAATATCCAGTAATGTTTAGAAGTGCAGATTTGATTATTTTTACAAAAACAGACCTGCTACCACACTTTGAGTATGACATAGAAAAAGAGAAGCAAGACGCTAGAAAACTAAAACCAAATGTAGATATTTTAGAGTTAAACATAAAAGATGAAAATAGTGTAAAAAAAGTAGCATCATGGATTAAGTACAAATTGGAGATGCGTTAATGTGTCTCTCAATTCCATCTAAAGTTGTTAAAATTGATAGTGAAACAAATGTAGCTACAGTAGATACCATGGGAGTTCAAAGAGATGCAAGTTTGGACTTAATGGAAGAGCATAGTGTAAAACTAGGAGATTATGTTCTACTTCACATAGGTTTTATTATGAATAAAATAGATGAAGAGGACGCTTTAACTTCCATTGAAACCTACAAAGAGATTCTCTCAATTATGGATGAAGAGGAGCGACAAAACGCAATACTAGAAGATGATGAGTGTCCAAATAGGGTAGTGTAATGAACAACTCACTACAACTCAAAGATTTGTATGATGAATTTAGAGATGCAAAAACCATCAAAGCATACGCAAAAATCATAGCACAAGATGCAAAAAAACTAAAAAAACCACTAAGAATTATGGAAGTTTGCGGTGGACACACTCACACCATAATGAAATATGGTCTTCCTCAACTAATGCCAAAAAATGTAACTTTTATTCACGGTCCAGGGTGTCCTGTTTGTGTAATGCCAAAAGAGAGAATTGACCATGCTTACATATTGAGTATGCAAGAAAATGTAATTTTAGTAACACTAGGCGACATGATAAAAGTCCCAGGAAGTAAAGGAAGCTTGCAAGATGCACGTGCTAAAGGTGCAGATGTGAGGTTTGTATATTCCCCACTAGATTGTCTAAAAATTGCAAAAGATAATCCTACAAAAACTATCATTTTTTTTGCAATAGGTTTTGAGACAACAACACCCATGAGTGCAGCACTGCTAGACAAAATAGTAACAAATAAAATACCCAATATTCTTTTACATGTAAACCATGTAACAGTCCCAGAAGCGATGGAGTTGCTAGTAAGTGACAAAAGTAGCAATATTGATGCATTCTTAGGACCAGCACATGTAAGTGTAATTAGTGGAAGTAAAATTTATGACACATTTCCAAAACAGTACAATAAACCAGTTGTAGTCTCAGGCTTTGAACCTGTAGATGTAATGCAATCAATCAGTATGCTTGTAAAACAAAAAATCAGCTCAAGATGTGAATTAGAAGTGCAGTATGATAGAGCAGTATCATTCGATGGAAATAAAAAAGCACAAGATTTAATAGATAAATATTTTGAAAAAGCAGACGTTTTTAAGTTTAGAGGAGTAGGAAACATCCCAAACAGTGGACTAAAAATGCGCTCTACATGTAATGAGTACAACGCAGAGTATATCTACAAAAATATCCTACCAACAAAAGAGATAGAGGACCATAAACTATGCATCTGTGGAGATATCTTAAAAGGTGTAGCAAAACCAAACGAATGTAAAGTTTTCGGCACTACATGTAAACCATCAAACCCATTAGGGAGTTGTATGGTAAGTAGCGAGGGAGCATGCGCAGCTTATTATAAGTATGGGAATTTAATATGACTAAAACAGTAACACTAGCACACGGTAATGGTGGCGAAGAGAATAGCGAATTAATCTCAAAGGTTTTTTATAAAGCTTTTAAAAATGAGACTTTAGAGCATAGTGAAGATGCAGCGATAATTCATAATGGAGAGTTGGCATTCTCGACAGATAGTTTCACAGTTTCACCACTCTTTTTTGCAGGTGCAGACATTGGCAAACTTGCAGTTTGTGGTACATGTAATGACTTAAGCATGATGGGAGCGCGTCCGAAATATCTTACATGTAGTGTAATTATTGAAGAGGGTTTTGAAGTTGAAGAGCTTAAACGCATTGTTGAAAGTATGAGACAAGAGCTTGAAGTTAATGGTGCAATAGTTGTAAGTGGAGATACAAAAGTGGTTCCTCGTGGAAGTGTAGATAAAATTTTCATCAATACAACAGGTATTGGAGAGGTTGTTCAAAAAGGTATTAGCTCTAACAACATTAGTGAAGATGATGTCATAATTGTTAGTCGTGACATTGGAACACATGGTGCGACGATTTTCGCAGCTCGTGAGGGAATTGAGATGAGTTCATCTCTTAAAAGTGACTGTGCTTCATTATGGTTGGAGGTAAAAGCTTTGATTGATGAGGGGATTAAAATAACTGCTATGCGTGATGCAACAAGAGGTGGTGTAAGTGCTGTTTTAAATGAGTGGTCTGTTCAGTCAAATGTCTGTATTGAAGTTGATGAGAGCTCAATTCCAGTAAGTGATGAGGTAAATGGAGTTTGCGAAATGCTAGGTTTTGAAGCTACATCATTAGCTAATGAGGGAACTTTTGTATTAGCACTCAATAAAGAGTATGAACAACAAGCACTACATGTACTGCAAAAGTTTAATATGAGTGCTACATGTATAGCTCATGTAAGCTCAAGACATAAACAAAAAGTTATATTAAATAGCAGTTGGGGAACATCAAGATTTTTAGAGATGCCAAATGGCGAACTTTTACCACGAATTTGTTAAATGCTAATGTTATACACTAAAATGGACGCGTTCGTTTTAGTGCGTAACATCAGTAAATAAGGAAAATTAGATGCATGAATATAGTATAGTCCAATCACTTTTAAATAGTTGCGAAGAGAATGCACAAGCGAATGAGGCAACAAAAGTGTGCAAAGTTGTTGTTAAAATTGGAGTAATGAGTGGAGTAGAGCCAGAGCTGTTACAAACTGCCTTTGATACCTTTAAAGAGGAGACAATATGCCATGATGCGCAGTTTATTATTAATGTGCAAAATGTCATAATAAGGTGTAATAGTTGTCAAAAAGATTCCGAATTGTCGAAATTAGAGTACTCTTGTCCAAAATGCAAAAGTGTCGATTTAGATATTATTGATGGCGAAGAGATGTATTTAATGCAACTTGAATTAGAGTAACATAAGTACAATTAATAATAAAATAGTTACAATTACGTAACAAATTTTTACAAAAGGATTTTTATGAGAGCTATAACTCTTAGTATGCTTGCAACATCACTACTTTTAGTAGGAACTAATGCACATGCATTAAAGACAGAGAAGCGAGATTTAGCAAACAATATGAAAGTAAAATATAATGTTTTACCAAAAGATGCTTCAAATCTTCAAGAGATGTTCACAAATGGTGAATTTTACGGACGTCTTCGCTCAAACATGTTTGTTTGGGATTGGGATCACTCAAAAGCAAACTCAACTGAAAACAATAGAGCATGGGGAGTAGGTGGCTCATTCATCTATAAAACTGCACATCTTTATGGTTTAGGTGCAACAGTTGGTTTTTACACAACGCAAACAATCGGCACGGACAATACAGACCCAAGATACCCTGGAAAAGACTTTGGTAAAGCTGGTAAAGATACTTACTCTCGCGCTGATGGTAGCGGCTCTCAAATTACGGTTATTGCTCAAGCATATTTAGAGTACAAATTAGCAAAAAGTTCACTAAAATATGGTCGTCAAGGTTTCGATAGTAAACTTTTAGCTACAAATGATACAAAAATGATTCCAAATACTTTTATGGGAACATCATTAGTTGTAAAAGATATTCCAGATACTAAGCTTAGAGCTGCATATTTCACTCAACAAAAGCTACGTGATCATAGAGAATTTCATAGTGTAATTGCTTACGATGGTTGGAATGAAAATGATGATGCAGGTGTTCATAAAGGTATGACAATTGCGAATATTACATCACATGGAGCAAACATCAACCCTGGAATGTTAGTATTAACAGGTACAAATAAATCTATCAAAAATTTAAAAATAGATGTTGATTACATGTATTTGGCTGACTTTGTATCTTCGATTATCCCAGAGGTAAATTACAAAATTCCTTTTGGTTCATCTGGATGGTCATTAACACCAGGTGCAAGGTACTTTAAACAGTTCGACAATGGTGGTGGTGCAATTGGTGGAGCGGCTCTTAGTGGTAAGTTAGCTGGAAAAACTGGTTCTCAAATGGGCTACAAAGATGCTAATAGTGTAGAGGGAAGTATGTGGGCTGCTAGATTAGTTTTAGCACAAAAAGCATTTAAATTCTCAGCTGGTTACTCTGCAGTTGGAAATGAAGCTGACTTAATTGCTCCATGGAGAGGTTTTCCAACTGGTGGATATACAAGATCAATGGCTCAATACAACTGGGAAGCAAACACAAAATCTTGGATGCTAAAAGCTTACTATGACTTTGGAAAAGCAAATATAATCCCTGGTTTTAGAACTTCACTTGATTATGCAAGTATGGATTATGACAATGATAAGTTAAGATTAGGCTCAATTAGCAAAACAGATCGCTCAATTTTACATCTTGATATGTGGCAAACATTTAGTAGTGTTAAAAATTTAGAGTTAAAACTTAGAGCAGCTCGCGTCTTTGCAGAGGGTAACGAGTACTCAACAGATACTATGGACTACACCTCTTACACAGAGGGTCGTTTTGAAGTCAACTATTTATTCTAATTTATTTTTTGAGGTATAAATATGAGCAGTATTAAAATTTGGCACAATTCTCGTTGTTCAAAGTCTCGTGAAGCTAAAACAATTTTAGATGACAAAGGTGAAAATTATGAAACTTTTGAGTATCTGAAAAATGAGTTTAGTACAGATGATTTAAGACAGATTATTAAAATGTTAGGAATTTCTGATATTCGTGAAATGCTAAGAGTAAAAGAGGATGAGTATAAAGAGTTAAACATATCTTCATCTTCACTTTCACAAGATGAAATTTTAGAGCTTGTAGTAAAACACCCAAAATTAGTTGAGAGACCAATTGTAATAAAAGATGCAAAAGCTGTAATTGGTCGTCCTATGGAAAATGTTATAGAACTATTAAAAAGTTAAGGAGATAATTTATGAGAAAAATATTTTTACCACTTATGTTGGCTGCTGTTACATCATTAAATGCACAAGTTGGAGTTAATGCAAATAACGAGATAGAGTTAATGAGACAATATTTTAATAATATATCTCAAAATATTGTCTCTTCACCACAGTATAAAAAGGCTCTAAGTCAATTTTCTAGTTTTCCATCAACAAATGTATATAATGAAAAAAACGGTTATGTAATTGAGTTAGAGTTAGCTGGAATGAATAAAAATGATATTAAAGTAACAATTAACGATAATAGAAGATTGATAGTCTCAGGAGTTAAAAAATCATTTATTAAGGATAAAAATGCAACTGTTGTAAGTGAAGAGTCATACTTTGGAAAATTTAGAAAAGAGCTATCTTTGCCAAATGATGCAGATATCAATAGTGTTAATGTCTCGTTTACAGATGGAATATTAACAATAAACATTGCAAAATTACCTCAAAAAGAGACAAGTAGAGTTTTAGAAATTAAATAATGTTAAAACTTTTTTTATTAATAGCAATTTTTGCATCACTTCACGCAGATGAAAAAAGTATGCAGACGTGGGAAGAGATGTCACCAATTGCTGTTGATAAAGATTGGATAGAGTTAAATACAAGAGAGTGGTTAAGGGGTGAGTTCGTATCACTCTATAGTGACAGAGTTATTTTTAGAAGTGATAAGTTAAAAAAACAGACTTTTAAATTTAAAGATGTAAGACAGTTAATAATACATGATAAGCAAGTAATTAACATAGATAATAGAGCAAAAGTTGTTGGAATGTTGAAGCTTGATAAAAATGAAGCAACAATCACAACCAATGGTATTGATGTACGTGTAAATAGAAATCAAATAATTTCAATATCTATTAGCTCAGACAATGAACTCGATTTATGGAAATTTGCAGTTAAGTTAGGTCTCAATTTAACAAAAGGTAATAGCGAAAAAACAGACTACTCATCAAGAATTGATCTTGTTAGAAGAGGTGCAACAACAAGATTTACACTAAACTATAACGGAAACTACTCTGTAGCAGATAGTGTAAAAACAACAGATAATACCCATATAAATTCAAGCTTTGATATTTTTAAAACAAAACAGTTCTACTATCAACCATTTGTTGGCTCATACAAGTCAGATATATTTCAAAATTTACAGTATAGATATACAGTAGGAGTAGGTATAGGTTATACTCTAATAGATGATGGCACCATGCTTTTACAAATATCAGGTGGTCCAGAGTACCAAGAACTCGAATATGCATCAGTTGAAGTAAACGAAGATAAAAGACAATCCTCACCACTATTTTCTATGAGTAACTACTTTAGTTATGATATAACATCAAATTTAGACATTTCATGGAAATATCAGTTTAAATATATGAATAATGATGCTGGACTATATACGCATGATATGCTCACTTCTCTATCATACGACTTAACAAAAAGAATAGATATGAATTTTGACCTCCAATGGAATAGAATAGAGAACCCAAAAAACTATCAAGATGGCACAATTCCAAAGCGCGATGACTACATTACATCTATTAAATTTGGTGTTGATTATTGAGTTAAGTGCCTGACCATAATAGATGACATATTCAACAACATTTAAAAGGTTTAGATTCAAGGCGAACTTTACTTGGCGATGCTAGCATCGTTAAGTGAAGTTCAACGCAGAAGATGAATCTTTTAAA
>JAYEGD010000212.1:0-2344 GCA_034658915.1 Campylobacterota bacterium
TCAATTTTAGGCATTTTTATCTACTTAGGTCTCTCAACTACTCTTTCAGAAGCTACGTTAATAGGAGAGTATGGAGCAACTTTTGCTCACTATAATCATCACTATTTTGGTTACTTATCTTATGTTATCTTTATAGCACTTATGGCACCTCTATATTTTTTATACAAATCTTTTGAATTTGACGGGCGAAGAGTTGAGCTTTATGGTGCATTCTTACTATTGGTTTTTTCTATTTTCTTAATTCAAGCAATTGTAGTTAGAGATGAGTTTAGAGGAGCAGCTGCTGGCTCATTAATTGACTTTTTTGACCCATATGTTGGACTTTTTGGTGTTTGGATTTTTTGGTTAATTACATTTAGCATCTCACTATTGGTAATTTTTGATACAAATATTCAAAATATTTTTTCATTTTTAAAGCCAACTAAAGCACCTGTTGTACAGCAAGATGAGCTATATGATGATGAGGACTATTTTGATGATGTTGAAGAGCAAAGCAGTGTTACAAAAGTTGTAGAAGTTGCAGTTGAGCCAGTTGTTCAAAATGAAGTTCAACTTCAAGAAGAGCCTCTACATGTAGAAGAGGTAATCAAACTAGATGAGGAAGCTGAAGAGGTAAAAGTTCAAGAGATTAAAGAAGTTGAAGATGTAAAAAGTGTTGAAAAAGTTGCAGAGACTTCAAAGAGTGAACCAGCTAAAGTAAAAGAGTCATCAATTTTACAAGTTGCAGATGAGGTTAAAAAGAAAAAAAACACTGTAATAGTTGAAGAGCTAGAAGAGAACACAAAAATTCTAAATCAGATAGAGAGAGGTGAAGTTAAAAAACCAACTGATTTTATACTGCCTCACACAAATTTTTTACAAAAAGTAAAGAGTAGTTCAAACTTAGTAGATGAGAGCGAACTAGATGACAAAATAAAAGATTTAATAGAGAAATTAGCACACTTTAAAGTAAATGGTGATGTAGTAAGAACATACGCAGGTCCAGTAGTCTCAACATTTGAGTTTAAACCTGCAGCAGATGTAAAAGTGTCAAAAATATTAAACTTGCAAGATGACTTAGCTATGGCTTTAAGAGCAGAGACAATTCGTATTCAAGCACCTATTCCAGGAAAAGATGTTGTTGGAATTGAGATACCAAATCGTAGTGTAGAGACCATCTATTTACGTGAAATTTTTGAGAGTAAACTCTTTCAAGAAGCATCTTCACCTCTTACAATAGCACTTGGAAAAGATATTGTTGGAAAACCATTTATAACAGACTTAAAAAAACTACCTCATTTATTAATTGCAGGAACAACAGGAAGTGGAAAGAGTGTTGGAATAAATGCTATGATTTTGTCTCTTTTATACAAAAACTCACCAGACCAGTTAAGACTACTGATGATTGATCCTAAAATGTTGGAGTTTTCTATTTACAACGATATTCCACATCTTTTAACACCAGTTATTACAAAGGCTAAACAAGCAATTGTAGCTCTTAGTAATATGGTAGGAGAGATGGAGAGACGCTATTTGTTAATGAGTGAAACAAAGACTAAAAACATTGAGAACTATAATGAAAAAGTAGAAAAAATTGGTGGAGAGAAATTTCCATATATTGTAGTAATCATAGATGAGCTAGCAGACTTGATGATGACAAGTGGAAAAGATGTTGAGTTCTCAATTGCACGTCTTGCACAAATGGCAAGAGCTAGTGGAATTCACTTAGTAGTAGCAACACAGCGCCCATCAGTTGATGTCGTTACAGGACTTATTAAAGCAAACTTACCATCAAGAATAAGCTACAAAGTTGGTCAAAGAATAGATAGTAAAATTATTTTGGACCAACAAGGAGCTGAGTCACTACTAGGTCGAGGAGATATGCTCTTTACTCCACCAGGTATGAGTGGATTAATTCGTCTTCATGCACCATGGAGTAGTGAAGATGAGATAGAAAAAATTGTCGATTTTATAAAATCTCAACGTGAGCCACAATATGACAAAAGATTTTTAGTAGAGGAGTCAAGCTCAAGTGGTGGTGAAAGTGTAGATTTTAGCGATGAGTTAGATGAGCTTTACGAAGATGCAAGAGATGTTGTAATAAATGATAAAAAAACATCAATAAGCTATCTTCAAAGAAAACTGCAAATTGGTTACAACCGTTCAGCTAGAATTATTGAGCAGTTAGAGCAACGTGGAGTATTGAGTGCGCCAAATAACAAAGGTAATCGTGAAATATTATGAGTAGCGATATTTTAAATGCAATATTGGCTCAACTAGACTCACTCAACACAAGAGTCTCAAACATTGAGTCAAATCAAGAAAAAATCCTCAATTTACTTCAAAGTTCTACAACAAAAGTAAG
>JAYEGD010000213.1:0-10152 GCA_034658915.1 Campylobacterota bacterium
GAATATCTGAGGCTACAATATCTTCTAATTCACTATCACTAAAAGCCTCACCTAATCCCATGCCCACAGCAATTGCAGTAGTGTTTACATGTAGAGAGCTTGAACTCATTATTTCATAAGGAATACTCTTTTCACTCTTCATAAGCATAGTGCAAAGTCCAACGCCAAAACTAAGTGCTGCTTGTGAGCTTATGACACTAGCTCCTAGCTTCTCGCCACTAACTACACAAAGATGTCCAAATGAGCCTTTGTGAGTGTTTTGTGTGGCTCTAAATGGGAGTTTCATATCTGATTTTTCTAAAAGTTTGTAAGAGGAGTCTATTTCATAAAGTTCTCTTGTAATGCCTAAGTCTAAAACTTTAACATCTCCTATGAAATCTTTTGCTTCATCACTAAACATACTTAGTTTTAGTGCGCCCATAGTAAGAGTAAAGTCTGCTTTGAAACACTCTTTCGCAACAGCTCCACAAGAGCGCAAACCAGATGGAATATCGCAAGCTATTTTGACTACATGTAGAGCGTTTATCTCTTTTAAAAGCTTACAAATAGTGTCGCTAAATTCGCCACTAAAGCCAGTTCCATATAGTGCATCTACAATAATGTCAGCACTCTTAAACTCACTACTACATGTAAAGCCTAATGTATCTAAACGTTTAAGTTGAAGTTGTGCCATTTCACTTTTAACACCATCAACTACCATTACATGTAGAGCATACTCTTTAAACAAAAGTCTAGCAAGAGCCAAGCCATCTGCACCATTATTTGATTTTCCACAAATAATGGTTATTGACTTCTCTTTACTAAAATTTGCTCTAATGAAATCTGCTACTCCATCAGCTGCGTGTTCCATTAAAATATCTTCACTCAAAGCAAACTTTTCATAGCATCTTACATCTAGTGAGCCTACTTCTTTAAAGATATTTTGCATGGTTAATTTGCCAAAGTTACTTCAAGCCAATATTTAGCTACTCTTTTAGCATCTTTTGAGCTAAGACCTTTTACATCTGCCAATATTTCTGGATTTTGGTTTAAAATTCCAACAACATCATCAACTCCACCAAAGTAATCTATTAGTTTTAAAACTTTCTTCTCGCCAATGCCTTTAATGGCTGTTAAAAGCTCAATTAACTCCTCTTGAGAGTAAGTTATGGCTATAGTTGCTGCTGACTCTTGCTCTTCACCACCTGTTGGGTGTGGAGCCTCACTCTTTTTAATCTTTTTATTTTTTTTAGATTTTGAAGAGTTTTGTGTTAAGTTGTCTTGATAGTTCCACTTCTCACTTGGCCACTCTTCATATTTGCGAGGAGTTACATCATACATTTTGTATGCAGAGTCTAACTCATGAAGTTGTACTTTTTTATCTCCATAAACTTTTTTTGTTTTACCAAAATATTCGCCATCAAAACTAGGAGAGTATTCGCCAAATGCAATGTGTCTCATTGTTCTTAAAATTGAGCTATCAAGTTTTCCTAACTCTTCCCAGTTAAACATTGGAGTGTGTGGTTTTTTGAATGCACCCTCGCTTAAACTCCACATTAGGTACTGAGCAATCCAGTCTCTAATGTATGGAAACGCTGCAAATGCAGTAGCACACTCTAAAATACGCACCTTTCCATCTTTACCATAAGCGATGTCACAAGCCCAATACTCAGCGTTTGAAGCTTTTGAGACTTTAACTGCCAAATCAAGTACATTTTTTGGAACATCCATGTAGTCCATACTTCCACCTTGAGAAGTGTTTGTTAACCATTCACCCTCAGGAGCGCGTCTCCAAAATGCACATACTGGCTTATGACCTATTAGCATTACTCTAATGTCAGCTTCCATAGGAACAAAGTCTTGAAAGTACATAGGGTTGTACTTTTTCTCAGCATATAGCTCTTTTGCCTCTTTGTAGCTATCTACTTTATGCACAAAATATCCACCATAATTTGATGGACCATAAGATTTTTTTACAATTTTAGGGTATTCACACTGTTTTAAAAACTTCAGAGCATTTTTTTGGTTGTAGTAGATGTAAGTTTTAGGAATAGGATGTCCATATTTCCATGCAAAACGTGTTACATTCTCTTTAGACTTATTTGAAAATTGAGTATCTAGTGATGGAACAAACCTTACATCTGGAAGCTCTCTTGAAATCTCTCTAAATGTCTCATAAGCAGTTGCTGGAATATTACCAATTAAGACATCAATCTTTTTTCTTTTAACCTCTTTTATAAATCTAGCTTTATCATTTTTCCAATGATATGTAACACTCTCTATTTTATTGGGCCACCCCTTAAAGTTTGAGTGGTCAAAAAATCTTAATACATAATCTAGGTATAAAAACCCTAATTTCGGTAACTTCTTTTTGCTCAATGCCATGTGATATTCCTTGCTTTTTATTAAAACGGATTATAGTGTATATTAAGTAATGAAATGTTTAATGAGTTATTACTCCCAAAAAGTTTTGGGAGTTTAGTTAGTTTACTATTTTCTATCGCCATATGTTATGGATGTGTAATTAGCTTGTTCATTAGTGTTGATTACAAAAGTACCACAACTCTCTTTGGCATTTTCGGTACTTAAATAAGGGCATCCATTAGAATCAAGAATCACTGAACATGTTTGTGAATAAGTTTCTCCTGGAAATGTTACAATTTTTGCTTTTGAATTTGGATTCAGTGCAAAAACTTTACTGCCGCTCACATTAGTAGTATTATCATCAATGATAACATTAGCACTACTGCTTCCAGGTACTTGTACTTGGATACCATATATTTTTTTACTATTATCATCTTTTACAAAACATATTGGGTCGTAAGATGTTGTTGGTTGGATGTCTGCTGTTTTAAACTGACTAGAATTAGAACCTGCTGGACAAAAACTTACTTTATAGTTTGTTTCATTGTAAGCAGTTTTATTCAAATCTTCTACCTCATTTTTCGTGTTACACTGAAATGTAGAGCTTTTGTCATCAAATTGGTATGAGTATGCAGACCAACTCATGTTTTTTATAAATGATACAGGCTTGAGTACATTTTGCGTCCATATAGTCGAATAACTGTTACACGCATCAACTTGAACATCTGTATTAAATGCATTTTGTAAGCTGCTATCTGGTGAAGACTCTGTATTCCAATTTGCACAACCACAACAATTATCAGCAGCGCCTCCTGAATAACAGCTTGTACTTGCACTACCATTACATAGTGCATAATCTCTAATATTTTGACCACCACCATTTGTACAGTTTATGCCTAAACTTGCATTTTTATAAACTGTAGTTGGATCAGAATCTGTTTTAGTTGCAACTGAACAAAATTGCGTATATGTCCAGTAACCTAATCTCTCTCCACATGTTGTTTGATTTGATAGTGTAACAGCTGACGCATTTGCTTCATCATAACTCTCTACTGCACCATGTGAGAGTCCACAAGTTCCACCTAAATTTGTACAATCACTCTCAGTTGAACAGTTGTAATCAGCAGGTTGGTATCTAAAAGGAGTAGTTGCAGTAACAAGGTTTGTAGCTGAAGCGTTTATATCAACTATTCCAAAAGATTTAACAGTAATTTCAAAAGTAGAAGTGTAACTATTATTGCTATTAAGTATTAAAGAACTCTCATTTAAATCTGCTACATCTACATTAGAACTTGTTAAGTTAACAGTAAAGTCAGATTTCGCACCCTCAAGTTTAATTACACCTAACACTTTGCTTCTGTTTTCTTCAACAGTAACATTATCAAGCTCTAAATATAATGATGATTGATTATTATTATTTACTAAAGGTAATACCACACTGTTTTTAACTCCACTATTAACAAAGTGAAGCTCTTTTGTTGTGTCAGTGGTTTTTATGGTGAACGATATATTATTCTCTGCATCTGCATCTGAAGATGTGTAAAAAACGGTCTCTCCAATAGTTCCATTACTCTCTAGTGCATAAATTTTAAATGCTTCATTTTGTGATTTTTGAAATTCTACTTTTCCACTAATGCTTTTATTGGTTGCATCAAAATTATCTATTTTAGTAACTTTAAGTGCGCCTAATTTTATAGCATCATTAACAAAGTTAAAGCCTTGATTTTGACTCAAATATGAGTTACTATTAACTTTAAAAGCATTTTTATCATAACTACAACCTGCACTACTTGCTTTAGTTGCAAGTGTAGGGTTTAAATTATTTGCAAAAAATGCATTTCCTACAGGAACACCTGCACCACCACAAATGTAGTAGTTACTATCATCTGATAAAAGGTTCTCTTTAGGATTAATTGGTGTTACCATTACTGGTACATTTATACCATTTATGTATGATATATCGTAGTAATCATTACACCAAGGACAAGCTGGAACGTTATTTTGCAGAGTGAACTCTATTGTACTTCTAGGTGTTGTTGATTTCTCTAATGTTTTACAAAATCTACCATCTTCTGTACATCCAGTTTGTGGAACTATATTTCCACTTACTGTTACATCTTGCGTTATATCATTAACCCAAGTTAAATTTACATTTGACTCACCAGCACTTATTTTCCACGATTTTTCACCATTAGCATGAACTGGCTCTGTAGAGTTATAAAAACATGTTGGTGTTGCAGTGCTAAAGTTACAGTATTGTCCAGCTTCACAACTGTGTGTACTGTCACAAATACAAAGACCATTTGTTTCATCAACTAAGCCAGTTGAACACACTTTATTTACAGTAATACTGTTTTTTCTCTCACCAGCAGGAACTGTACATTTATACCCAAAGCCAGGCGTTTGGCTACATACTGATGGTTTTTCACAACTATTTGGATTATTAATATCGCACGGTTTATTAGCTGCATATCCTGCACTAAAATCTAACCAGATATCATAGTTACAATTATTTTCAAAACTGAAATATCTATATAACTCACTGTCGGGTACAACATTAATAAAGTATGTTTTTTTAGTTTTACCATCATCTACAATAAGTGATGCCGGACCTTTATTAATACCATGATATGAGATCTCTTGAGTTCCATTAGAAGTAAATTTTAAACTATTACTATCTAAAATTAAATTATCTGTTGTAAAAGTTATAGTTTCTGGATTTACAAAGCCACTCATTTCAACTTTAATTGATTTATTAATGTCAATACCCACATTTTTAGCTATATCTGCAATTTGAATATAGTCACTATTTATATTTAAAGTTTTGCTAGCTATAACGTTGCTTGTTCTTATATCGGTTATAGTAATTGTTGAGCTTCCAGAAGATTTTTTTGGAATTAATTTAAATGAGCTAAATGGATTACTTGCATTACTTAAAGTTAATTTTGTCTCATTTATATCTATGTCGCTTGGATTTGACGATGTTATTGTTACTTCACGCTTTAGAGTTCCTGTATAGCTATCGCTTAGGCTAACGCCCACGGTTGTATTTGTATCATATATTATTACAGCTTTATCTAGCCCAGTAATAATAGTTCCGTATGTAAGATTCATATCAGCTATGTACTCTCTTAAAATAGCATTCTCATATTTTATAAGAACTTTGACATAGCCACTTTGAGTCTGATTATTTGTTAATGTTGCATTTTTCTCTTGTTGGTTGTTGTTAGCATTTATAGTAATATTGGTGTTAGCAATATTAGAGTTATTTGTCTCAAAATTTAATTGAGGTCCTCCACCAGCGAATGAACCAACTATCACACTAATAATTGTATCTGATCCATTTGTGGCACCTGGCTCTTTAGATTGTATAGTATATGGCAGTTTAAATCTCATACTAGGAACAAACTGTGGCATGGTTTTGTTATTTGTATTATTGACGTTTACATATTGAGCAGCTTTATAGTTGTCTGCATTTACGCTGATTAAAGCATGTTGATTGGCTTCAACATTCGCTTGAGCCTGTATTGTAAAAGTACAATTATTCTCAGAAGAGAGTTTGGCACATTGATATTGAGTTATTTTAACTTTTGATGTATCGCTTGAACTTAGAAATATGTTGCTTAACTCTTTGTCACTACTTGCTCCATCTAAATATATAGTTCCTTGTGCAAACTCTCCTGAGACTAACACTGTGTTGTTTATGTCAATATTTACAGAGCCTACAAATCCACCTTGAGATGGTAAAACTGTTAAATTTTTTCTAGAGACTACAGAGCCATTATGATTGTCAATTATCGTAATCGTTGCATTTCCTAATTTTTTAGGAATCAATTCAAATGAGTTTGATTTTAGGTCTGACTCTCTTAGAGTAAGTTGGGATGTATTTACATCAATGATGTCTGTATTTGAAGATTTTATAGTAACATTTAAATCTGTACTACCTGTTTTTGCGCCGTCTAGTTTTACTGTAACTCTCTTGCTATTATCTGCAAATAGTACAACTGAATCCAAATCAGAACTAAATGTACCATAGTCAAGAGCCATACTTGCTATGTATTCTCGTAATACTGTGCTACCCTTTTTAATTGTTATTTTTACATCACCACTTTGAGTTTGAGTATTACTTAATATAATGTTTTTGTCTTGTTTGGTATTTGAACCCATAGCATTTATGGTAATGTCGCTACTAGTAACTCTACTATTATTTGTTTCAGTCTTTAAAGTGTAGGGTGCACCATTAAATCCACCAAAAGTAGTAGTAATATTTGTCTCCGTAGTACTACCACTAGGTGCTTTTAATTTTATGTTGTATGGCAAATTAAAAGTTATGCTTGGAACATGGTTAGTTTCAATAGCTGAATCAATCCAACTTACTACTTCAGCAGCTTTATATACTCCAGCAGTAGCTGTAATTGCTACAGGGAAATTGGTGCCAGGACTTGGTGTTGATGATGCTTTAATAGAAAACTTACAAAGACTATTTTTAGAAAAATTATCACACTGATTCATTACTTTAATTTTTGATGAGTCATTTGAGTCAATTTTTAAACTCTTTAGTATGCTATCTAACTCCGTACCATTTGCTGGTCCATCAAATGTAATAGTTCCAGTAGTTGTAGAACCCTCTTCCATTAAATAAACCTGATCAATGCTAATGTTTAAAGCACCTGCACTACTAGGATTAGTGTTAGAGGGTACATCAAATGGAATGTAAGCTTGATAATCTTTCTTCTTGTCGTAATGAGATGCTATTGCTTTAAGCTCTCCACTTCCACCCTCGCCTATAGCACTTACAATAATATCACACTCAGGAGTAGTTGATGATAGTGAACATTTATTTGTTTTTGAGCCATTATGCTCTAAGGCTTGTATAGTTGCTATTTTATCGTTAGTTGAAGAGAACTGAACTTCAAAAGAAGAGACAGGAACATTAGAGTTTTGAAGTTTTAATTTACCGTGATAACTCTGACCCAAAGACATATCTGATATATTCTTATCAAATGCAAACGCTATATGACCAGAGTTTGATATACCAACTTTAATAGACTTTTCAAAAACATTTTTAGTTGGATAATCAATTTCAAATTTTGCAAATCCTAGCGTTGATTTTGTATCTATTCCATAAGTACAACTATCTGCGCTTTGAGCTATAGAACAGTTGCCATCTATTGTAGCTATATCTGGACTAATTGATCTTACTTTATCCCCTGCATTTAAGTAATACTTATTTCCACCAAGACAAGCATTGTTCACTGTTGCTTTAAATTGATAGTTGCCACTACTATTCGTTTTTAAGTAAGGATTACCATCCTTTGTATCAGGATTTACAAATTCTCCTTTTACATCTCCAAAAGTTGGTTTTACTTGAAGTGTTCTATTAGACTCTTTAATACTATCATTATTTTCAGCATGAACATAAAGGATTACTTTTCCAGCTTTATTGTTAAAACCAGCACTATTTGTTATTGTACATTTTGAAGCTCCAGCAGCAATAGTACATTTATACAAATCTCCAGGATTAAAAATTGCTGTATTATTTGATTCTATTTTAACATCCAAACTATTTGTTAGTGTTGGACCATAATACTCTATATTTGCACTTAAACTCTCATTTACTTTACTACAGTTGCTACTAGAATTTAGTGTCACACTGCTTGGAAAAAGTTTCATTTGCAATACAGCACTATTGTTCTCATCTTTTACATATACCCCTTGTTGAATAGGATGGTAATTTGCAGATGAAGTTGTTATTACTGACCTACCGCCATCAATGTTAGACATAGCAGTAATGTTAAATTCACAACTGTTTTGAGAACTCGATAGCGTACAAGAAGTTTGTGAAAGTTTAATTACACTCTCATTGCTATCTTTAAGCTCAACTGTAAAAGGTGAAACACCATATGAATGATGTAGTTGAAGAGTTGCTAAAGTTGTCTCTCCAGGAGAGAGTTTTAAGCTATCTATATGAAGATCCAACACTCCAACCTCAGCATCTTTCTCTTCTATTTGATGTGATACACTATAATAACCTGTAGCTGATGCACTCACTTGTGTTTGTCCATGTTTTACACCCCACATGTAAAACTTACAAACTGGATTTTGAGTTGATAGACTACATGTAGTGATTTCACTTGATTTGTTTTCATTATAAAATAGAACTAAACTGTTTGTATCTTTAAGCTCAGTACTAAATGCATTAACATCTTTAGAACCCACAAGTCTCAACTCTGCTTTTACGTATTCATTACTATGAATAGTGCTATTAGGGATTACTAAAGATAGAACTCCTGCATCTGCATCAACTCCAAGAGCAGTAATACTTTTTGAATATCCTGTTGCTTCAGCAGATATCTGAGTCTTTCCTGCATTTAGAGCGGTTACTTTTACACTACAACTATTATTAGCAGTTGAGAGTATGCAGCTCGACTTTGACAGCTTTGCAATTCCATCATTTAAAACTTTTAATTGAATATTTAAACTTTCAATTCCAGCAGAGTCCTCAAGCGCAACAGTTAAATCGGTTGTATTATTTCCATCATCTACACTTATTACATGTGAACTTAACGACTGTTTGAGTTGTCCTTTTTTAGTAGTTACTGCAATTCGCACAATAGGGCTAGCATGACCAGAGGCAACAGCTTTAATGTATGCTGTTCCACTTCCAATAGCTTCTACGTCAAAACTACATGATGGCGCATTTGTAGATAAAATACATTGAGAAGTTGAAGTTTTAAGTACTTTTTCATCACTAGATTCAAGCTTAACTGTCAAGTTATCTAAATCATGAGAACCATCAAGTTTTAAAGTAGCAGTTGTAGAAGAGTGTATTTCAAGAGTTGAAGAGATAGCGCTAAAGTTCAATCCTCCTGAAAAATAGCCATCTTCTATAATTTTTAATACTGTTTTTGAATTATCTTTATTATTATTTAAAAGTTTTACAATATCTTTTGCTTTTTGTGCAATATTGCTATCTCCTTTAGCTATAAAATCTTCATTGACTTGACTAATGCTTGTCAATCCTAAAGAGTCTTTTATGATATTTTTTGCAACATCATAAGTAGCCCCCTCTTGCATAGCTTGATGAACCATACTAGTTATAGGAGTAATGTGTATCTCTTTATTAGCTACTAGTTCATCTTTTGGAGTACTAAGAATTACAGTTTGTGAAAAGTTAGTATCATTATTTTCATCGATTGTATTAGTATCACCAATAGCTAACAGAGAATATAAGCCTAAGCTACTACTAATAACTGCTAAATTATAGACACCACCTACGCCAGATCTAACAGATGGTTCATTAGTGTCACACGCCCCATTCTCATTCTCATCCAAACATACTAAAGCATTTCTCCAGTAACCATCGATGACTTTACCGCTGATTGATGTGGAAGTAGATGAGCCACCACCTCCTGTAGTTGAAGCACCTGATGTTGCAGAAGCACCTGATGTGCCACTTGGTGTTGATGCGCTATTATAAACAACATTGTCATCTGATGTATTACATCCAACCATCATTAAAACTAAAAAACTTAAAAGAAAATATTTTAATACCATAAAACTACTCCTGAATATAGATTTAAAAACACATGTCTATATTTATGCGTTATTCTAAATATAACTTAAAATTTATGACGTTATACTTAAAAGTATCATTTAAGTGCCTGACCATAATAGATGATATATTCAATGAAAAGAGAAGCTATAAGCTGTGAGGCAAAATCTCGCAGTTGCACTTATTGTGCCTCAAGAGGTTTTAACGAAGCAGATTGTAGCTTACACCCTCAAGGGGTGCCTCGTCTTTTCACC
>JAYEGD010000214.1:0-2324 GCA_034658915.1 Campylobacterota bacterium
CTTAATTTAAGCCGATGTATATATGTGTAACTGTTAACAAGGAGGCTATTATGAATGAAGTATCAGGATTAGGTCCAAGTCTTCAAGGCGAAATGTTTGCTGTTAAAAAAGCAAATGAGACTCAAGCAGTTGGTCTTGAAAAGATTTTAGAATCTACTAAGTTACCACAACAAGATATGCAAAATACTCAAGTAGCTTCGCAGCTAACAGGTATTGGGCAACAATTAGATATTAGAGCGTAATTGCTCTAATATTTTTCTAAATTTTAAACTTATTTATGTATTATTTCATTTATGATTGATATTGAAAATAGTACAAGCTTTCAACCTCGCGTTAATATGCTTAAAAAAATAACCACTTCACTAACAAAAAAAGATGTTGAACTCATAATTACTACGGATGAGCAGATTTGTTTAATTAACAAAGAGTTTAGAAATATTGATAAACCTACTGATGTTTTGAGTTTTCCTATTTCACAGTCTAAGTACTCTCCATTAGGAAGTATCATAATCTCAAAAGATAGAGTTTTAGATGTTGCAAAAGAGTTAGGACATAGTGAATATGAGGAGTTTGAACTTCTCTATATTCATGGGTTACTACACCTTCTAGGACTAGACCATGAGAAAGATGGTGGTAAAATGAGAAAAAAAGAGAGTGAACTTATTAAAAAATTTAATCTTCCACAAAGTTTAATAGTAAGAGGAGAGTCATAATGGATTTTATTATATTTTTAGCAGCAATGTCAGCGCTTATTTATGGTGCAGACTTCATAATTAAAGAGTCGGAGAGAATTGCTCTACACTTTAACATATCTCACTTTGTTATTGGTGCAACATTAATAGCTTTGGGAACTTCACTACCTGAAATGGCAGCTTCTATGATGGCAGCATCTGCTTCTAAGAGTGATATGGCGGTATCAAATGTTGTTGGTAGTGTTATTTTTAATATTACTCTTGTTTTGGGTGTTGTATTTTTAATTGCTAAGAGTATAAAACCAGAACGTGATCTTTTTGCCAAAGATAGTGCATGGATTTTGTTTCCTGTTTTAATATTTTTTATTATGATAGAAGATGGAGTAATTAGCCGTTTCGAGGGTTTTTTATTCCTCTTTTTAATGGCTGCATACCTTATATTTCTGTTTAGTAGTGCTAAAGATGATATTGAGGGCGAAATTGATGATGATTTAGCAAAAGATAGTTTTGCTTGGGGTAAGACTATTTTGCTACTAACTATTGGTTTTGTATTTATTATTGGTGGTGCAAACTTTGTAATAGAGAGTGGTACAAATATAGCAAGAAATTTTGGTGTAAGTGAGTGGATTATTGGTCTGTTTTTAATCTCATTAGGTACTTCACTTCCTGAACTTGTTGTCTCAATAGTGGCAGTTAAAAAAGGTAATGCAGATATGTCCATAGGAAATATCATAGGCTCTAATGTTGCAAATTTCTCTATTGTTTTAGGTGCATCTGCACTTGTAAATCCACTTACTGTAAATATACACGAAAACTTTTTTGACCTTATGATTATGGTTAGTGCATCTGTCGCACTTCTTCTAATTTTAGCAAACAAACTCTACAATAAAGCAGGTGCAATATTTTTACTTTTAATTCTTGTTCTGCTTCTACAAAAGAGCTTTTTAGCATAAAAAATGAGAGATTTTAGTGCAGTAGAGCTAGGTGCATCTTTGTATGTGCCAGCCACCCATAAAGATATTTTAGCAATTGCAAATGGTGAAAAATTTCCACATTTAAAGTCTGTAATATTTTGTCTTGAAGATGCAATAAATTGCGATGATTTAGAAGTGAGTATGAAAAATATCACCAATATGCTCAATAATTTTGAACAAAACGAGCTTAAACTATTCATACGACCACGAGATATAGAAAACTTAACTCAACTACTAAAAGCACCAAATATCAAAAAGATTGATGGCTTTGCATTAGCTAAGTTCTCTACATGTAATATGCATGAGTACCTATCAGTTTTAGAGACTACATGTAGTGCTTTTCATCTTATGCCTGTGCTAGAGTCTTTAGATATGTTTGACATAAATGCACTAAAAAATATAAGAGAATTTCTACTTAAAAAACGTATTCATAACATACTCACAATAAGAGTAGGTGCAGAAGATATGTTTAAGATGATAGGTATTAAAAAAGATTGCAATACATCCATACATGACCTACATGTAAGCTCTGGGGTGTTAGCAGATATTCTAGCGACTTTTAAACCATATGGCTTTAATGTATCTTCTACTGTATATAACTGTTTAAAGAATTTAGAGTTTTTTACTCAAGAGGTGCGAAGAGATGTTAAAGAGGGAC
>JAYEGD010000215.1:0-2321 GCA_034658915.1 Campylobacterota bacterium
CATTTAAAAGATTCATCTTCTGCGTTGAACTTCACTTAACGATGCTAGCATCGCCAAGTAAAGTTCGCCTTGAATCTAAACCTTTTAAATGTTGTTGAATATGTCATCTATTATGGTCAGGCACTTACAAGGCATAGAACATATAAAAATTACGCTTCCTCGCTCTCCTTTTTTGAACCTCTAATAAACTCTATAAAAAATATTAAAAATATAGATAGTATTAAAGATGTAACAGCTGCAACTACTACTATTAATGCACGTTTAGGAGCAACTTTCTCTTTTATGTATGAGACTTCAGGCATAACAATAACTTGAAGTCCTGAGTAATCTTCAGCTTGTAAAAAGACTTTTCTTTTGTATATGGTAGCAATTAGCTCTAGCATCTTGTTTTTAAGATCTATGTTTCTAAGTAGTGCTAGTTCGTTATTTAAATTTGCTATCTTATCTTCTATATTTTTTATCTCTCTTTGTTTTAGAAAGTTACCTGTGTAATCTAAAAATTTATCTAAAACCTCTTTGTTTAAGGCTCTATTTGGACTTTTATATGAAAATGTAATCATATTGTTTTTTTTGTCTTGAGAAATAGTAAGATTGCCAGATATTGTTTTAAATATTCCAAATAGTTTTGCCTCTTGTTCTTGTGTTAAATTTTTATTAATTGGTCCAAATTTTTCACTATCTTTTCTAAAAAAATCAAGCCCAAGAGCATAAACATAATCTTCATTATTATAAAATTTTTCATAAATCTTACTCTTTAATATAAAACCTTTTGTAAAATCGTAACTATTTAGCAGTTGCTGGTAAGTCTCATACACACCTGCATTCTTCCCTATAGATAGAGTGACAAACCCATCTAAACCCTCAGGTATAATCTTATTACTATTTTCGCTTTTAGTCGGCAGAAATATAGCTTTTGACTCATAGATATTGGGCTTTGACAAAGCATATACAATAGCTGAAAAAGTAACAAAAAAACTAAATATCGCAATAAATAATTTATGTCTCCAAATTGTTGAAAAGAGCTCTCGCAAATCGATTTCATCTTCTTCAATATGTTGATTACTATTTTGCATATTGAGCCTTTATTCCTATGACTATTGTATCACCTGCTTTTATCTTCATTGGTGCTATTTTGCCATCAACAAAAACAATTTTTTTAGCCTCTCCGTTAGGTTTTAAAACGTATGAGCTTTGCGTAGAGTAATCCTCACTAAAACCACCAGCTTTATTTATGTAGTCTAAAACGTCTCTCTTTTTACTATATACAAGTGTAGCAGGACTCAATACACCACCATCAACATAAACAAAGAACTCTTTTTTCGGTACTACTAGTGTGTCACCATCGTTGAGTTCAAAACTGTATGATGAGTTCTCTTTTGCATCATCTAAGTTTAATGATATTTTTCCAAAATTATTACTACTAGATGAGAGTTGCTTCTTAAGTGTCTCTACTTGTTGTTGAATATTGAGTAGTTTTATTTTTGCATAATTATCACTTTGATTATCAAAAGCACTTGCGTAAATAGCTGCACTAAGTTGTGATTGAAGTGTAATTAACTGATTCTCTTTTAAAGCTTTTTGTTTTTGAAGAAGAGATTTTCTTAAAATATATGCCGCGTCAATATCTGCATCATCACGCATACCACTTGCAATTTTAACTAAATCAGCTACGGTTGAGCCATTTTCTAGCATGTATGAACCTGGATTTTGAATTGAGCCATTTACTTTAACATTTAATACACTGTTCCAATCTCTATATTTGTTAACTTTAATTACATCAAATGGTTCAATAGTTGTGTTTAAATCATCTGTTGATATGTTTTTTAATCTTCTTTTTGAGTCAACTATAGCTGTTCTAGTGATAATAATATTTTTATCTGCAAAGTCTGTAAAGCCATCAGCAATTTGAATTACATCATCTAGTGTTGCTCCTTTAGCAAAAAGGTACTTACCAGGTTTTACAACTTCACCACTAACTGAGAAAAATATTTTTTCATCTTTATATTTACTTACTTTAATTACATCAAATGGCTTAATGGTAGTATTTAACTCATCTGTCAATATGTATTTCAATATTTTTTTCGAGCCAACCATATTTGTTCTAGTGATAATAATATTTTTATCTGCAAAGTCTGTAAAGCCATCAGCAATTTGAATTACATCATCTAGTGTTGCTCCTTTAGCAAAAAGGTATTTACCAGGTTTTACAACTTCACCACTAACTGAGAAAAATATTTTTTCATCTTTATATTTACTTACTTTAATTACATCAAATGGCTTAATGGTAGTATTTAACTCATCTGTCAATATGTATTTCAATA
>JAYEGD010000216.1:0-2316 GCA_034658915.1 Campylobacterota bacterium
TGATGCAGAGAAAAATCTATTTGATGCATACAGCAAAGTAGAGGTTGCAACATTTGCATCATATGAGCAAAATTTAGATGCTCTTTTCGATTTAAAAACACTACTAGATGATTTTTTTGAAAATGTTATGGTTAATCATGACAACTCAGAGATTAGAATAAATCGTAAAAATTTAGTAGGCTCTATTTACAAAAGTCTTTTGAAAATTGCGGATATTAAAGAGATAAGTATATAAATATGACTAAGTCAAAAATAATAGAAGTGCTTAAAAGTAAAAAAGATGCATATTGCTTAAAGAACTTTATACTATTTGGATCAGTTGCAAATGGCACTAATACAAATGATAGTGATATAGATATAGCATATATAGAAAATGAAAAAGTTAGATTAAATTATGACAATTATTTAAAACTTGAAGATGAATTAAAAAAAATATTCAATGCAAAAATTGATTTAATTAACTATAAAAAATTCAATCCACTTATTAAACTTCATTCACAAAAAGAGTTTATTTATGTTTGATAGTAAAAATATTTTACATGTATTAACGATGCTTGAATCTATAGAAAAGATTTTTATTTATTCTAGTGATTTTGAAGATGAAAAAGAGTTTTATTTTGCAAATAAACAACTAAATTTTAATGCAACTGTAAATTTATTGATAGCTATAGGCGAAGAGAATAAAAAAATAGATGAAGACTTGAAAATATCTAATAAAATTAATTGGAAAAATATATCAGCAATGAGAGATAAAATCTCTCATAATTATCGTGGAATAGATGAGTCAATGATGTGGGAGATTATAAAAGATTATCTTCCTGTATTAAAAGAGTTGCTAATAGAGATGCTACCAAAAATTGAAAATAGTGAACAATATATCAATGAAGCATTAAAAACTCAATACTACGAAGAGTTGCACTATTTAACTTCTTAGATTGCTAACTCTAAATATATTGCCATCATGGAATTATCTCCTTAATGGGTAAAACTGTTGTTAATCATATAGTTTCGATGGTGGCTTAAAATGGCAAATTATTTAAAAATGAGCCTAAAAAACAAAAAGAGAGATTAAAAATTAATATATCTTCAAAAATAGTGTTGTATGACATGGCAATAATCGGTGCTGGAGTGTGTGGAACTACTCTTGCACACTTTTTAAACAAAGAGGGTTTAAGCGTTGCAATTGTAGATAAAGAAGCAGTTGCAAGTGGTGGTAGTGGGGCTGCTGGAGCTTTTATCTCTCCTAAAATTGCCTCATCTGGTGAGCTTAAGGCTCTACATGTAAAGGCGTATGATTACGCACTGAAATTCTACAATGAAACATCTGCTGCTAATATTAAAAACACTCCTCAACTTCATATTACTAAATATGAAGATAGAAAAAAACTACAAGATTTCAAAAAAGATTGCAAATATAAATTTAGCAAAGAGACCCCTTTACATGTAGAAGCTATTTTAAGCGATGAAGCAAAGGAGTCTGACTCTATTTACTTCACTAATAGTGCAACGGTTGATGCAAAAAATATGTGTGAGGTTTTGTGCGAAGATGCTACTTTTTTCAAACTACATGTAGAGCAGTTAAAATTTAATGATGGTGTTTATGATTTTGGTGAATTTAGTGCAAAAAAAGTAGTCATAACAACTGGTGCGTATGATAATATCATAGATGAATCATACATTAAAATGCGAGGAATTTGGGGGCATCGCATAGGTGTTAAGACAACAACAAAAATTCCTTGCATAATTCATCATCATCTCTCAATATCTCCTACATGTAGTGATGATGTTGTCGCATTAGGGGCTACTCATGATGTACATTACAAGTTAGGAACTCACTATGATATAGAAAAAGGAAGAGATGAGTTACTTCAAAGAGCCTCTAAAACTATAGAACTTCAAGATGCTGAAGTGGTTGAAGATTTCATGGGGCTTCGTTCTGGCTCTAATGACTATTTGCCACTTTTAGGTAAAATTGTAAATTCAAAAAAGAGTATTGAAAAATTTCCTAATTTAAAAAATGGGTTGAGAGTTAAAGATGATGAGTTAATATACTACGAGAATTTATATATGATGAATGGAGTAGGGGGGTATGGTTTTGTTTTAGCACCATATTTGAGTAAAATAGTCTCAAAAGATATTATATGTAATAGCACTACATGTAGTGAGTATGAGCCAAGTAGATTTTTTAGACGTAAGGTAAAAAGAGATAGATGAAAAAGATTAAAAATGCAATCATATTACTTAATATGGGTGGTCCAAACAACCTAAATGAAGTGGAAGTTTTTTTAAAAAATATGTTTAGTGACCCAAACATAT
>JAYEGD010000217.1:0-10099 GCA_034658915.1 Campylobacterota bacterium
ATTTAAAAGATTCATCTTCTGCGTTGAACTTCACTTAACGATGCTAGCATCGCCAAGCAAAGTTCGCCTTGAATCTAAACCTTTTAAATGTTGTTGAATATGTCATCTATTATAGTCAGGCACTTATATAAATTTTAGACACAATTTATATTTGTCTGGTGAGAAGTTTAACAAATTAGAACTTAAATATTTCTGTTTACTTTTCATTTACTTTTCAATGTTTTACATTTTATTTCATTTGTTGTATAATCTTCAATGGCAAAAATTGATGAAGTAAAAGAGATTTTAAATACTCTTAGAGTTTGGTTAAGTTTAACAATTGGTGTTCTTGCACTTCTAGTAAGTGGGCTAATTAAGAGATATGATGCTAATAAAATTGATTGGATATTTTATTCTGGCTCTTTCTTATTTATGGTTTTACTGTTTGTCATTTTAATTATTATTCTCAATCTTTCTAAAAAAACAAAAAATATAAAGGAACTCTAATGGATGCAAGTATTGTATTTGTAGTTGGTGCTATTTTAACGGCAGCTATTTTTGTCTTTGGAACATATAAACTATCATCAGAGTAAAATAAATAATTTAGGAGCATAACATGATACACATAGCTATAGAAGAGCCAAAAATAGAAAATTTTTTTAATAATTCAAAAGATGAAATAATTAAAGTATTAAGATATATTGCTGATAATAACGTCTCGTTTGAAAAAGATTTATCAAAAAAAGATTTTACTGTTTCAACTATTGAAGATGTACAAAATAGAGTATCAAATGCAGAAAATAGTAATAAATATACTTCACATGATAAATTTTGGAATGATTTAGATAATAAAATAGAAGCACTCTAAATTGATTATTAAATATGAAAACAGTTTTTCAACTGCACTTTTTAAAATAATTAGATATATTGCTAAAGATAAAAAATCATCAGCAATAAAATTTAAAAATGATTTAAAAGAGAAAGTATCACTTTTAGAATACTCACCATATATGTGTAGAGAATCAATATACTTTAAAAATGAAAATTATAGAGATTTAATTTTTAAAGGTTACACAATAATCTATAAAATAGATGGTAATATTATTAAAATTTTAGATATTTTCAAATGGGAGAGTAAATAAAGTTTTGCGTAATTGGCTTTATTTTAAGATATGAATATTATCTATCCCCACTTCTTATGGCTCATTATTCCACTACTTTATATTATCTTCAACAAAAAATTAAATCTTAAAAACATCTCACTTTTTCTATCACTTATTTTTATCATTTTAGCACTTCTTAGAGTTGTAATAAAAGAGCAACCAATTCAAACAGTTCAACCATTTAGTGATGTAGTGTTGGCAGTTGATTTGTCTGCATCTATGAAAGCTGATGATATTACTCCATCAAGAGTTAAAAAAGCTAATGAAATCATTCTACATGTAATTGAAAAGTCACACAATGTTCGCTTTGCAATATTGGGTTTTAGTGCTAATGGCATCATCTTGTCGCCACTCACTTCTGACAAGCAGATACTAAGTGAGCTTTTTTCAAGATTAGATGAAGATATACTCATAGCAAAATCTACACATATTATGAGTGCTTTGAAGTTGGCTCAAAGAGTGAAAAAAGAGACAAATTTAATTATTTTCAGTGATGGTGGAGATGAGAGCGACTTTGTCAAAGAGATAGAGTTTGCAAAAAAACATAACATGGTCGTCTCTACCGTTATGTTAGCAACTCCATTTGGCTCAACTTTGAAAGATTACAAAGGAGATGTTTTAAAAGATGATAGTTCAAACATAGTAATATCAAGAGCAAACAGTTCCATTAAAGAGTTAAGCTTAAAAAGTGGAGGCAAATACATAACATCTAATTATGAAGATGAAGTGCTAGAGCTTTTAAACTCCATTAATAGTAAAGCTCAACCCATCACAATAGAGCAAAATATTGAGCTATTTCCTCTTTTTATAGCTTTAGCAATTTTGTTTGCTCTTATTGCATTTACCACGCTAAACAAAAAGTTTATAGCTCTTGTAACTCTTCTTTTCTCTATCAACTCTAACGCTTTTTTGCTAGATGACTACTACACAAAAGAGGCATTTAAGAGCTATAAAAATAGAGAGTTCATCGGTTGTGCAAAAAGTTTTTCTAAAATAGAGAGTCAAAAAGCCTCTTACAATTCAGCAATATGCTACTATGAAGCTGGGCTTTATGATGAAGCGTTGAGTGGATTTAAGGCTCTACATGTAAAGAGCAGCGATATTTTTTACAATATTGCACTATGTTACTTCAAGCTTGATGACATTAAAAGCGCAAGAGAAAACTTTGTAAAATCACTCTCTTTAAAATATGATGTTCAAGCAGTAGAAAATATTATTCTTTTAGATAAAATACAAAATAGACCAACACTAGAAGTTCAAAGTAAAAAAGCTCAAAAAAGCTCAAAAACAACAAAAGAGCAGTCACAAAAAAGTAAAAAGTCTGGTGGTAGTAGCAATATGAGTGTGCAGAACTCATCTAATGGCGATGGTGGTAATGGCAAGAAAAAAGAGGTGAAAAAGAGCTTATTGCAACTTCAAAAGTCTAATGCACCGCTTAGTTCTAAACAGTACGAATTAATTAATGAAAGAGGTTATGATGAGAGTAATCCTTGGTAGTTTAATACTTTTTGTAAACTTGTATGCATCTTATGAGTGGTCACTACATGTAAACAAAAAGAGTGTTGTTCAAAATGAGAGTGTAGAGGTAACTTATGAGGTTGCTTTTAGTGATGATGCCTATAACTATAGCATTGAGTTTAACCCTATTTTAAAAACTCAAAACTACACCCTAATACCACTTTCACAAAAAGAGTTTTTACGACACAACAAAGAGCATAAAACATATAGCTTTATCCTACAAGCCAAAAAGTCGCTAGATTTAAACTTGAGTGCTACAATACTTAAAATTTCAAACAAAGCAGCAAAAGAGGGAACATTAGGAAGAGATAACGACATTAATGAGTACATAAACGCTTTAAGAGTTGTACAAAATCTTCCTCTACTAACTCTACATGTAAAAGAGACAAACGAAGAGATAGTAGGAGATTTTGCACTACATGTAGAGCTTAGTCAAAAGAGTGTTAATAGCTATGAGCCTCTACATGTAACACTCAAGCTAAGTGGAGTTGGAAACTTTAATGACATTGAGCCATTTGCTCTACATGTAAAAGATGCAAAGATTTACGAAGATAAGATAGAGAAAAACTTAAAACTTACTAGTGGTGGCTATAGGGGTGAAATAGTCCAAAGGTTTGCAATATCTTCTAAAGATAATTTTGAAATTGAGCCATTTACTCTTACATATTATGATTTGAAAACCAATAAAATAAGAACTATTAAAACGAAACCCTACAAAATAGAAGTAAAAAAAGCTGAAATTAAAAGTGATTTAAAAGAGCCTAAAAAAGAGAGTTTTAGAGTTGATTGGTTGAATGTCGTAAACTACATATTTACATTTATTGCAGGGTTTTTAGTAGCAATTACATACAAAAACTACACCAAAACCAAAAAGCCTAAAAACGAGCTAATAGATAAAATTGAGAGTTGTAAAACAGTAAATGAACTACATGTAGTGCTAATTTCTTATGATGAGAAGCTATTTAAAGAGTTAGTTGAAAGTAGTAAAGATTTTAAAACTCTAAAAAAAGATGCTCTACTACTCTTCGTTAATTCGTAACTTAATTGCTACTATTTTCTCTACTTTTGGAATCATAATATAGCTAGCAATAAAAAAACAGATTGCGCCTAGAAGTGTTGTTAAGTTAGCTAAGTAGATAGAGTACGTTAGGGTTGGAATAACCACAAGAGCTGAAATTTGAAAGAAGATACTTCCTAACATATTAATGAAACTAATATCGCCAGAAACACTCATCCAAATAGATGGGTAGTAGCTGTATCTATCTTTTAAAAAGATTATGCTTGAAATCATAAAAGCGATGCTTCCTAGCATATTTGGTGTCCAGATGACAAAAGCAGACTCGTTTAAATACGCTGTAAAAGTATCTACATTAAATAGAAGTGTACCAATAAACTGTACTAAACTAGAGATATATCCAGCATCTTTTTTACTATATCCAAAAAATTTAAACTCACTATTTGAAAAGCTACTCTTAATAGGTTCAAGCGCAAACTTTGGGTTTAGTGAGCTTAAAAGCTGAACATAAGCTGCTGATGTAAAAAAAATACTACCAATAAAAAAAATAAGGTTAATATGCAAAGCAGTTATTATTGGCTCCAAGCTTAGACTCAAAGCTGAGCCTAAAGCAAACAAAGATGAGCCTATAATAAATAGTACTGCACTAGTTGTAATTACGCTCAACACTAATGTCTAAAACCACCCGCTGACTCTTCGTCTAATGAGTTTGCAACTGGTCTTTTTTCAAAGTGTTCTAAAACTGTTTTCATATCTTTAATTAGTAGTGTTCCTAAATCTTTACTTACACCATTTCTTACTAAAATACGTTGAATTACTAAGTCTTCTCTATCTTTTGGCATTGAGTACGCTGGAACTTGCCATCCCCTACTTTGAAGTTTATCGCAAAAGTCATATAGATTAAAACCGTACTCTTTGTCTGTTTTTAGTTTCCAACAAAGTGCTGGCATTCCACCTACTCCATCATAAATTATCTCAAATGGCCCTAACTTTTCTATCTCTTTTGCTAAATATTGCGCTGTCTCATAACAAGCATTATGCACTTTTTTATAGCCATCTTTTCCAAGACGAATAAAGTTGTAATATTGTGCAATAATCTGTCCACCAGGTCTTGAGAAATTTAGTGCAAATGTTGGCATATTCCCACCTAAGTAGTTTACATTAAAGACTAAATCTTCTGGTAAATCACTCTTCTCTCTCCACATTGCCCAACCAACTCCTAGCGGTGAAAGTCCAAACTTATGTCCAGATGCATTGATTGATTTTACTCTAGGAATTCTAAAATCCCATACCATCTCTGGCTCTACAAATGGTGCTAAAAACCCACCACTTGCACCATCAACATGCATTGGAATATCTAACCCTGTCTTCTTTTCAAACGCATCTAAAACTGCTGCAATCTCTTCAACTGGCTCATATTGACATGTAAAAGTTACGCCCAAAGTTGGAACAACTCCAATTGTGTTTTCATTTATTGTCCCATTGTCACATAGCTCTTGAATTTTATCTGCTGTTAGAATTAATCTATCGCCTTGCATTGGAACTTCAATTAAATCAACATCCCAATAACGAGCAAATTTATGCCAACAAATTTGCACCGGACCTGTAATCATATTTGGCTTATCTGTTGGTTTTCCAGCTTCTCTCATCTTCTCACGCCATCGCCACTTCATCGCCATTCCAGCTAACATTGCAGCTTCACTTGAACCAGTTGTTGAGCAGCCTATTGAGTTGGCACTATCTGGTGAGTTCCATAAGTCTGCCATCATAGTTACACAACGTGCTTCTATTTCGGCTGTTTGTGGGTACTCATCTTTGTCAATCATATTTTTATCAATCGCTTCATCCATTAATTGATGAACTTCTGGCTCTAGCCAAGTTGAACAAAATGTTGCTAAGTTTTGACGTGAATTTCCATCTAGCATTAACTCATCATGTAAAATTTGGTAAGCATCACGTGGGCTTGTCTCAAACTCAGGAATTTGAGCTTTTGGAATTTTTAGTGCTGAATCAAACGGAGCATAAAGCTCATTTAGTACGCTATCTTTCATCTCATCTTGTGGTGTTAGTCCCATAATTTAATCCTTAATTAAATGTCCATATAGTGATGGTCTTCTATCTTTTATGTAATTTGTTCCGCATGGGTGTGTTGGTTCATACTCTTCATCCACACAATCAACTATCAACATTACCTCTTCATTGTGTCTAGCTTCACTCATGATTTTTCCATGAGGGTCAGCAACTATGCTATTGCCCAAATATTCTACCCTATCTACCCTTTGAGTATTCTCAATAGTGTATCCAACTCCACTAAAGTTGTTGTATGCTACAAAAACATTATTCTCTAAAGATCTAGCTGGAATAAGATTTTTTGAAACATCTGGGTAGGTTTGTGTTGTCCAAACTCCCTCAACAACTGCTCTTAAATCTGCTGCTGTTGGAATAACAATAAGCCTTGCACCTCTTACAACTAAAATACGTGAAAGCTCTGCAAACTCCGCTTCATAACAGTTTAAAACACCTACATTGAAGCCATTAACACTAAAAACAGTAAAAGCTTCGCCCTCTTCTTCGAGTGTGTAACCACTTGACCATAATCTATTCTCATCAGGTCCCCAAAGATGTGTTTTTTTGTAGTTTTTTAGCAATTCTCCATTCTCATCTACTACTAAAATGCTATCATAGTAGTACTCTTTATCTTGATGCATCTCTTTTTGTGCGTATGGACACACTACTGTAATGCCTATCTCTGAAGCGATTGGAGCTACTTTTTGCATTACATCTTCAAGACTCAAACAGATGCTATGTGCTACCTCATCACTCTGGAATGCATAACCACTTAAAAATAGCTCTGGCACACTGATAAGCTGTGCGTCATAACTCTCTTTTGCAATTTTTGCTTTTTCTTTTAAAAGATCTAAACTCTTTTCAATTGCTTCAACTGAGCCACAAAGTCCACCATTAGGCTGATAGATAGCAACTCTTACTCCTGTTGATTTTGCTGGTGCATCACCGCTTTTAACTCTTGTTTGAATATACATCTATTTTAGTCCAATAAAGTTTTCTAAAATTTTAAGACCATTTTTATGACTTTTTTCAGGGTGCGGCTGAATACCAAAAACGTTATCTTTTCCAACTGCACTTGTGAATCTGTAGCCATAATCACACTCACCAATAGTGTCACTCTCATCTTTACATGTAGCGTGGTATGAGTGAACAAAGTACAAGTAATGCTCATCATCCAAGCCCTCAAAAAGAGGATGTTTTTTAGTAAACATTCTATTCCAACCCATGTGTGGAACTTTTAAAGGGTGCGAAAACTTTTTTACATCAAACGCTTTTATGTCGCCTTTAATTAGCCCTAACCCCTGGGTATTACCAAACTCTTCACTACCATCAAAAAGAAGTTGCATTCCTAAACAGATTCCTAACATGTAGTTACCACTAGCTGCGTAATCTTTAATTGACTCAACCATATCAAACTCTTTGAGATGTTCCATAGCATCAGGGTAAGCGCCAACACCTGGTAAAATTAGTTTCTCATAGTTTTTAAAATTTTTTGGACTACTCTCAACTTTTACACTCTCACCTAACAATTCACAAGCATTTATTACACTTGCTAAATTTCCCATATTATAATCTACAATTGCTATCATTAATCATCTACTTTCTGTTGTGTTAATTTTATGTACGCACCTAAGCTTATTAGAAGTACGGAGACTCCACCTACTAAATATACAGCATTTAAAATCATAGCTGGTTCTGTCATTGCAAATTTAAAAACTAACATTAGAGTCTCTATGGAGAGAGCAATAATAATACTTCCTAAAAATCGAACCATTGTTTTATGTATGGTGTGTGTTTTTGCAGAGTGGTGTTCGCCTAAAACCTCCTCTTCAAAGAGTGTTTTTACAAGGTCAAAAATTGCCAAAGAGAGTGTTAAAAGAATTGTTGCAGAAAAAATATCTTTTACATCAATTAAATTCACATCAAAACCGTGCAAGAAAAATGCTTGAACTGCTTTAATGAAAAGAAGCAGTGCAACAATTGCCAGCGCAATAGAAAAAAGAGTGTAACTAATTTTTGAAAATGATGAAAAAATATTAGAAAGAGCAGTCGGTCTTCCTATGTTAATAACAGAAGATAGTGGCATATCTAAACAAGCCACATACTCAATTTCACCATTTTCATTTGCAATAGGTTTGGAGACTGTAACACTCAAATCGCCTGTAATTAGAGATGGATAAGGATCTGTAATGCTACAACGCTTCTCTTTCATAGCACGGTAATAGTAGGCTCTATGCGCTCTTATCATACCAGCATCATCTGTTCTTTCACCCTCATTTAAGTATGTTGGAGTGAGTTGAACACCTTTGTTATCGAGCAGGTAAACTGCTTCGCAATCTTTTAAGTCGCCTTGAATTTTTCGTAATCTTCCTGTTACCGTGTCAATAGAGATAGATGGTAAATTGTGTGGTAAATTTTTACTAAAAAGGTAACAAAAATAGGCTCTTGCTTTTGTTCTTACTTCCGAAAACTTTCCAATGTCTCTTGTTTCTAGCATATTTTAGTCCTAATATTAATTATTTATGTCGTAATTTTAGCAAAATCTATCATTTATTACTTATTATTGGAGCGAATGCCTTTGTACTAACGCTCACAATTTGACCTACATGTAGAGAGTTCGCTTCACTTTGACTTACAACAATTTCTACTAGCTGCTGACCAATTGAGACAATTGCAATGTTTATTACATCTACTTTAATTATCTCTAAAAGTTCTCCCTCAAATGAGAATTTTTGACTTCCACTTGTCTTTAAAAGTACATCTTTTGGAGTTCCATCATTAACTATTTGTCCAGACTCTAACACGACAACTCTTGAAGCTAATCTGTAAATTTCACTAGGGTCATGACTTACCATAATTGTAGTTGTACCAAACTCTTTGTGAAGTGTTAAAATATGGTGTTGAAGTTTTGTTCTCATTGATGGATCAAGTGCAGAGAGTGGCTCATCCATCAGTAGTATTTTTGGTCTATTCATCATAGCTCTACAGAGACTAACACGCTGTTTTTGACCACCACTTAGAGTATTTGGAAGCCTCTTTTTAAGCTCATAAAGTTCTGTTAATTCTAAGAGATGATTTGCCAACTCTTCATCTTTTTTTACAAAAAGCAGATTTTGCATTACACTCATATTCGCAAATAGAGCGTAATCTTGAAACACAAAACCGATACCTCTTTTTTGTGGCTCAACTACCTTTTTTCCATCAAGCCACTTTTCATCTGCAACTTGAAGTGAACCAGTAGCGCTTTCAAGCCCTGCAATAACTCTTAAAAGTGTAGTTTTCCCACTTCCACTTTGACCAGCAAGAGCAACAAAATCGCCCTCATTTATCTCAAGGTTTACACTCAACTCCATATCACCATTTGAGCCGTGTAATTTTTTATTTATATCTATTTTTATCATAACTTGCTATAAAGCCTACTCTCAATCCAAACAGGATTTTTTCTACTATCTAATACTGCATAAACAAAAATAGTGTCATCTTTGATTTTATAATATATCGAAAATGGAAAACGTTTTGAAAGAAGTCTATAGTATTCAGAAACAAGAATATGAATACCTGCAAAAATATGAAGAGATTCAATGTCTGATAAAATAGAATCTAAAAAATATTTTCCAAGTCCACTACCTTGAGATTCATAAAAAGATATACCAATAGCAATATCTCTCTCTGCATCATCTAAAATTTTTATTTTCATAAGGTTAACTTTTGTAGTCTCTCTTTTGCATCTTCTAAGTCACTAAAAGTTGATTTAGAGTTTTTAATGTTCTCTTCTCTATTAGCCAATATATCAAGATGCCAATTAGGTGTAAAACCATTATTTTGTGCATCATGACTCATATTTTCCCACAACTCTTCAAGCATAATAAATTTTTCTTGCATAGATATTTCATCATATTTTAATGGTGCAGTCATACAACACTCCTATTTATAATTTTAACATTATATCTCATCAAACACCAAACTTCTTATTAACTCTACCATTAAAAACATAGACACTAAGTAGAACTAAAAAGCTAATTATGACCATTATTGCGCTGTAAATATGAGCTGACTTGTAGTCCATTACTTCTACCATCTCATAGATTGCAACAGATGCTACCTTTGTCTCTTGTGGTATGCTTCCACCAACCATTAATACTACTCCAAACTCTCCAACTGTGTGAGCAAATGTTACAATAATTGCGCTCATTAGAGCTGGTTTCATATTGGGTAGAGCTACTCTTACAATGGTTGTCAATCTGCTTTTTCCTGCAACATAACTCGCTTCTAGCATATTTTTGTTGATGCTCTCAAAACCACTTTGAAGAGGTTGTACCATAAATGGCAAAGAGTAAAAACAGCTAGCAACCACAAG
>JAYEGD010000218.1:0-2311 GCA_034658915.1 Campylobacterota bacterium
ATGAGAAGCTACAATCTGCTTCGTTAAAACCTCTTGAGGCACAATAAGTGCAACTGCGAGATTTTGCCTCACAGCTTATAGCTTCTCTTTTCATTGAATATGTCATCTATTATGGTCAGGCACTTATACTTCATTCATCTTTTTGAATCATAATCTCTAAAAATGCACTAATATGAGCCATCACATAGTGCACTACTTCTTCATCATCTTCTTGAAAACTTTCAGTTCCATCTAGCTTATTTATAAGCTGGATTACACCTAATGGAATATCTGCATAACCTAAAATTGGAACTGAGAGTATTGCTTTTGTAGTGTAACCAGTTCCTTTGTCAACATCACTGTTGAATTTTGGATTGTTTTGACAATCGTTTACCACCATCGTTTTTTTTGTATTATAGACTTCACTTACAATTCCCATATTGCTAGGTACTTCAATGAAGCTAATGCCATCAACATAAACAGACCATAAACTTTTTGTACTATTGTCATGAATAAAAATAGTACATCTGTCCGCTTTTATTATATCTTTAACAGATTTTGAGATTAAATCTATTTTTTTAGAAAAATCATCTTCTAAAACTAACTTTTTATTTAACTCTAAGAGTCTGTTTAGTTTTCTTTCACTAATGTTTTTAACCATGTTATCATATCTTTATTTAAATTTTTTATTACTTCATTGTATGCCAATATGGCACTTTGTGCATCTACATTTTCACAATCTTTTGTGTATGAGAACTCTCTGTTTCCAACTACTTTAGAACTCTTCTCATCTATTAAATATAAGACTATTTTAAATGTAACATCTGAACTATTCTCATAAATATTTTGTCTTGCCTCAATTATATCTGCTTCAAGAAGCAGATCTGCTCTTATTTTGGAGTACCTAGAAAAAGTTGTTTTAAAAATATTGCTTTTAAAGATAGTATTTGTAATATCTTTTTCAATCATATCAACAAAATTTTCATTCCATTGTGAATAGATGTAGGGACTAGTCTCATAATCTTCTCTTTTATACCAAATACTGCTATTTTGCAAATATGAAGATGCTTTTAGTTTTGATATTTTAAGAACTTTATCTACATGTAGCGGTTTGCTACTAATTTTTGTAGAGTCTTCAATGGTATATTCTTTAATTGGTTTTGAGGTATCTTTTAGTGAACATCCACTAAAAATCACTACTACTATTGCTACTGACAAAATTTTAATCATGACTCTCTCCTGGTCCTAAAGTTGGCTTGTTGCTTTTGTATAACAGATCGCTTGGACTATCTTTTAGTGAGTCAACTGTCTCTTCTAATTTTTGCGATAAACTTTTTAATGAGTGAGCTGTCTCATTTAGTATTTGCAAGTTACTCTCTACAATTGTTCCAACGCTAAACTCGCCATTTTTCAACTCCTTATTCATCCCAGCAAAGAACTCTTTTGTTTCATCAGAAGCCTCCCCTGCTTTGTCGCTCATCTCTCCTAACTTCGTAACAGATGGCATCATTTTATCTTCAAACTCTTTTGTATGCTCTAAAAATTCATCTATTTTAGAGCTTAGCTCACCTATTTTCTCTTTATTCTCATCTATGTATTGCATTGAGCTAGAGAGCCTAGAGAGTGTGTTATTTATATTTTCAATATTTTTCTCATCTAATAAAATATTAACTCTATCTAAAATATTTTCTACTTTGGCAGTAATGCTTCCACCACTATCAAGCAGAGTTGATAAAACAGATTTACGTGAAGCAATAGTTGCAATATTATCTTTGCTTGTAGTTAATAGTTTAGAGCCTTTTAATCCACCTTTTAACTCTATATACTTTAGCCCTGTAATACCTTGTGAGTCTAAAACACAGTAGCTATCCTCTTTAATTGGTGTACCTTTTATAATCTCTAAAGATATTTTTACCTCTTCACTGTTGGCTTTATTGATGGCTATTTTTTTTACACGTCCCACTTCTACTCCATGCAGCTTCACTAACGACTCCACATTAAGACCAGATACAGATTCACTAAAATATGTATTGTAATAGTCATGCTCTACTGACTTATTACCATACTTACCCAACCAAAACAAAAATCCAAAAAGAGATATTGTAATTACTAAAACAAAAATACCGACAATGGTATAGCTTAACCTTTTTTCCATTATTACCTCTCTTTAAACTTTCAAAAATTCTCGAACAGCGTAGTGTTCAAACTTTAATGCCTCTTGCCATGAGCCCTCAAAAAGAATCTTCTTGTCGTGAATGATGCAAAACTTATCTAAAACATGCTCTATTGTGTGTAAATCATGAGTTACCATAACTACTGTTAATTTTAAAAG
>JAYEGD010000219.1:0-10075 GCA_034658915.1 Campylobacterota bacterium
GGTGACAAAGTTGTTACTAATGGTGGTTTCATAGTAGTTATCAAAAAAGTTGAAGATGACTTTTTATCTGTTGATATTAATAAAGATACTCTTGCTCGTTTAAGCAAAGATGCAGTTGCAAGAAAGTTAGAGGATGAAGCTTAATTTTCGTATTGTAATCTTTGTAGCTACACTGCTTTTTGGTTTAGCTTTTTCTGCTCCATCACTTTTGCAACTAGACAAAGGGCATAAAATTGCTCTAGGTCTTGACTTGCAAGGTGGTCTTCATATGCTTTTAGGTGTTAAAACCGAAGAGGCAGTTAAATCTCGTATTAAAACTATCGCTTCTGCTATAAAACATCACTCAAACAAAAATGATATTTTAATTGACTCAATTTCATTTAATGATAACAGTTTACATGTAGAACTTTTAGATGAAGATGACAAAATATCAATAGATGGTTTATTGGCTGAAATAGAGGGTCTTGATGTTAAAAAAGGTGAGTTGGATTATGAGATTTCTTTAACTCCAATAGAGCAAGAAAAAACAAAAAAACAAGCAATTTCACAAGCAATAGAGACAATTAGAAATAGGTTAGACCAATTTGGTTTAGCTGAGCCAACAGTTGCTCGTCAAGGTAGTGAAAAAATTCTTGTTCAGCTTCCTGGGATTAAAAATCAAGAGGATGAGCAAAGAGCAAGAGAGTTAATCTCAAGAGCTGCAAAGCTTGAACTTATGGCTGTTGATGAAGACAGAAGTGCAAGAGTAGATAGTATGAGCGACTCAGAAGCTGCTACTTATGGAGATGTCATTTTAGAAGATGCTGCTAATCCTAATCGTAAATATTTAGTTCGCGAAATTCCAATTTTAGATGGAAGTATGCTAACAGATGCTCAAGTTGCATTTGATCAAAACAATCGTCCAATGATTAATTTTTCACTCAATAGTGCAGGTGCAGGAATTTTTGGAGACTTTACTGGTAAAAATGTTAATAAACATTTAGCTATTGTTCTTGACTCTAAAGTATATTCTGCTCCTGTTATTAATGAGCGTATTGGTGGTGGTAGTGGGCAAATTAGTGGTGATTACACACTTCAAGAAGCACAGGACTTAGCAATTGCATTGCGTTCAGGTGCAATATTAGCACCTATTTACTTGATGGAAAAACGTAGTGTTGGACCTAGTCTGGGAGCTGATAGTATTCAAGCTAGTCTAATCGCTTTAATTGGTGGTTTTATTTTAGTTATATTTTTTATGGTATTTTATTACAAAATGGCTGGACTTATTTCAAATATTGCTCTTATTAGTAACTTATTCATAATTATTGCAATTATGAGTCTTTTTGGAGCTACATTAACTCTTCCTGGTATGGCTGGTATTGTTCTTACTGTTGGTATGGCAGTTGATGCAAATGTAATTATTTCAGAACGTATTCGTGAGTTATTGTACTCTGGTGCAACAGTTAAAAAAGCGATTGAGGATGGTTATGCAAATGCAATGCGCGCTATTTTAGATGCAAATATTACAACACTAATAGCAGCAATTGTGCTCTATGCTTATGGAACAGGTGCAATAAAAGGTTTTGCAATTACAATAAGCATTGGTATTTTAGCATCTATGATTACAGCAATTTTAGGAACTCATGGAATTTATGATATGTTAGAGAGTAAAATTAGTAAAAGCAAGAATTTAAACTTTTGGTTTGGTATTACTCAAAAAGGTGGTAAATAATGGAAATTTTTAGAGCTACTAAACCCATAAACTTTATGGGAAAAAGTAAAATATCACTTTTTATATCACTAATTTTAGTTATTGGCTCATTTGTTTTAGTTGGTGTTAAAGGGTTGAATTTAGGTGTTGATTTTGCTGGAGGAACAATAGTTCAAGTGAAGTATGAAAACATTGCACCAATTGATGATATGAGAGAGCGTTTAAAAGGTAATGAACTCTTTGCAGACTCAACAATCAATGAATTTGGCTCACCTCAAGAGGTTATAGTTCGCTTTAAAACATCAACTTCTAATATTACATCAGATATTGGAGATGAGACAAGAGCTGCACTGCAAGGTAGTGGAGATTTTGAAGTTAGACGTGTAGATATTGTAGGGCCTAAAGTTGGAAATGAGTTAAGAGAGAAGGGTTTAATGTCTCTTTTACTAGCAATTATTGGTATTTTAATCTATGTCTCTTTCAGATTTGAGTGGCGTTTTGCGCTTGCATCTGTTGTTGCATTAGTTCATGATATCTCTATTGCAGTAGGGGCAATTGCTCTTTTTCAAATAGATGTTAATTTAGATGTTTTAGCAGCACTTTTAACAATTCTAGGTTACTCACTAAATGATACCATTATAGTGTTTGATAGAATTCGTGAGGGTATAACATCATCTAAAGAGGTTAAGATTTATGATGTAATTAATGAGTCTGTTACTAAGACACTATCTCGTACTACACTTACATCATTAACAACATTTTTTGTTGTTTTGACACTTTTTATGTTTGGTGGAGAGATAATACATGCATTCGCTTTTACTCTTCTTGTTGGTATAATCGTTGGAACATATAGCTCTATTTTTGTTGCATCACCTATATTGATGTATTTAGGATTTGATATTAAGCACTACCGTAAAAAGTTATCTGAAAAAGCAGCTCGTGAAGCTGAAAAAGATAAAATGCGCGCACAATATGAACAGGGTACTATTTAGTTAAAGGAGTAGGTTATGGATTGGGGTAAGGTAGTATATGTTTTTTTCTCGTTGATGTCTTTAACATCAACGGCAGGTTTTTTGTATGAACATAGTGCAGTTGCACTTTTTGTAGCAGCGAGTCTGAACCTTGTCTCTACAATTCTTAAAATTGGTGTTCGTAATTTACTCTCAGCCGAACTATTAGCTAGTTCATTGGTTGCAGACTTACACCTAATTCCAGCATTTATTTACATAGAGATAGGTGGAAATATGGAGTGGGCAATTGCATTAGCAATTGGAGCATTGATAGCGAATCTATTCTCTATGGGTCTTGTATTTATTGAGTCAGGTAAAAGTAGAGAAGAGTACTAAAGTAATCTCTCGAAAACAGAGTTTTCGTAGCTTTAGGGGGTCGTAGGGACAAAGTGTCCCTGCCACAAATAGGAGCTTAGCTCCTATTTGTGTATATATCTATGTATGGTAGTTCGGAGCTTCTTGAGTTATTATTACATCATGAACGTGAGACTCTTTTAATCCTGCACTTGTAATTTCTACAAACTCAGCTTTATCCCAAAATGCTTCAATAGATTCACTTCCACAATATCCCATAGATGCACGTAATCCACCCATCATTTGATGAACAATTCCACCTATACTTCCTCGAAATGGAACACGCCCCTCAATTCCCTCTGGAACTAGTTTATCTGCTGCTGTTCCCTCTTGAAAATATCTATCGTTTGAGCCTTTTTGCATAGCTCCAATACTTCCCATACCTCTGTATGACTTGTACTGTCTTCCTTGGTATGTAATTGTCTCACCTGGACTCTCTTCTGTTCCAGCTAGAAGTGAGCCTGCCATTACACATGAAGCCCCAACGGCTAACGCTTTTGCAATATCTCCTGAGTATTTTATTCCTCCATCTGCAATAATTGGAACACCGTGTTTGCGTCCAGCTTGTGCGCACTCATCAATTGCAGAAATTTGTGGTACACCAACGCCTGCAACAATTCTTGTAGTACAAATTGATCCAGGTCCAATTCCAACTTTTACTGCGTCAGCTCCAGCTTCAACAAGTGCTTCAACAGCTTCACTAGTTGCTACATTACCTGCAATTATATCTATTTCCATATCTGCTTTAATTGCTTTTACGGTGTCTAAAATACCTTTTGAGTGACCATGTGCTGAGTCTAAAACTAAAACATCAACACCTGCATCCACTAATGCTTTTGCTCTATCTATTTGACCAACACCAATAGCTGCACCTACACGCAGTCTTCCAAATGAGTCTTTGTTTGAGTGTGGATACTCTATGCGTTTTTTAATATCTTTAATTGTTACAAGACCCTTTAAAAATCCACCCTCATCAATAATTGGGAGTTTTTCTATTTTATGTTTATGCATAATATCTGCAGCATCATCTAGGTTAATGCCTTTTTCTGCAGTTATAAGTGGCATTTTAGTCATAACCTCTTGAGCACTTTTTCTTAAATCTTTTTCAAAACGCATATCACGATTTGTTAAAATTCCTAAAAGTTTATTGTGACCATCAACAACAGGTACACCAGAAATTTTGTACTCATTCATAAGCTTTTCTGCTTCAGATAAAGTAGCATCAGGATGAACAAAGATAGGGTCAATAATGATACCACTTTCACTTTTTTTCACTTTCGTAACTTGTTTGGATTGTGCCTTAATATCCATGTTTTTATGAATAATACCAATACCACCAAGTCTAGCCATAGCAATTGCTGCTCTATACTCTGTAACAGTGTCCATAGCTGCAGAGACCATAGGAATTTTAAGAGAGATATTACGTGTCAATTTTGTCTCTAATGAGACCTCTTTTGGTAAAACTTCTGAGTATTGTGGAACTAATAGTACATCTTCAAACGTTAATGCTCTTTTTTTTATTTTCATCATTTTTCCTTATTTAAGACTATTTTCTAAACTTATCGCACCATCAAATAGTGTCTGCTCATCAAAAGGTGCGGCAATTAGCTGCAACCCAACACTCATACCATCACTATTTCTCTCAATTGGTAAAGAGATAGCAGGAAGACCAGCTAAATTTACGCTAATAGTGTAAATGTCACTTAGTTTCATCTCAAGAGGATCTTTTAGTGAGCCAAATTCATAAGCAGTTCTAGGTGCAACTGGAGATAAAATCAAATCACAATCTGCAAAAATTTTGTTGTACTCCTCTTTAATTAAAGAGCGCACCTTTTGAGCTTTTACATAATAAGCATCATAGTAACCACTAGAGAGAACAAAGTTTCCAAGTAAAATACGACTCTTTACCTCTTCACCAAAACCATTTGAACGAGTGTTAATAAAAGTATCTACTAAATTATTACCATCAACTCTAGTACCATAACGAACACCATCATATCTTGCCAAATTTGTTGTTGCTTCTGCGGTTGCAGTTATATAGTACGCTGAAATATCAAATTTTGCATCCATCATTTCACGCTCTACAATTTTATGACCCTCAGCCTTTAGTGAGTCAATTGCTTTTTTGTACGCTTTTTTAATGTCGTCACTTGCACCATCTAAGTAGTGTGGTAGTGTTGCGATAGTTAATTTTCTTGTTGGATTTAGGTTTTCGCTAACTTTTTGGCAATCTATATCTACTGAAGTTGAATCTTTATCATCATGACCACTTATTATGTCGTACAAAATTGCTGCATCCTCAACGTTTTGTGTCATTGGTCCAATTTGATCTAAACTTGAAGCGTATGCACCCAAGCCATAACGACTAACACGTCCATAAGTCGGTTTCATTCCAACAATACCACAAAATGCAGCAGGTTGACGTATTGAGCCACCCGTATCTGAACCTAGTGCTGCAACTGCTAAACCAGCTCCAACTGCAGCAGCACTTCCACCACTACTTCCACCTGGAACACAGTTTGCATTATCTGGGTTTTGAGTCTTTCCATAGCAGCTAGATTCCGTTGTAGAACCCATAGCAAACTCATCCATATTTGTTCTACCAAATGGGCTTAATCCAGACTCTAAAAGTTTGTTAATTACAGTTGCATTGTATGGTGCAATATAACCTTGAAGAATTTTAGATGCTGAAGTAATAGACCAATCTTTTACTTGAATATTATCTTTAATGGCAATAGGTACTCCATCTCCAATACTGTTTATATCGATATATGCATTAAGTTCTGGACGCTTCTCAATTTTATCTTTTAACTCTTTCTTGAATTGCTTTAATTCATCTTTATCTAATTTTAAAGCCTCTTTTAATGTAATCACTCTGACGTCTCCTTATCCATTTTTTTCCCTCTTTTTACCCCAATGATACCTATTGCAATAACAACAAAAATAATCAGTACTGTCTCTACAATAAATTGCATTGGAACAGCTTGAGCAATATTAGGCATTGATGACTATCTCACATCTAGGACATAACTCATCTTCGTTATGAGAGTGGTACTTCCAACAGCGAGGACACTTATGTTTTGTTGCTTTTGCAACAATAAATGTCTCATCTTTAACACTGAACTCTTTTAGTGCAACTGCAGCTGAATTTAGCTCTACAATGTCGCTAACTACTAGCCAATCACTCGTCTCTGTAGTGTTAGCACTTAGTAGCTTGTCGCTTTTAGTGTAGATAATTAACTCTAGTGTGCTTTTAATTGTTTTATCTTTTTTTAAAGAGTCAACTGATTCATAAAAACCATTACGAATTGCTAACATGTACTCTTCATCAAATGTTGTTTCAACATTAGCAATAGTCTCATATTTAACATCAAAAATATCTTCATAACCATTTTTAATAACAGCTGGAGCATTCTCTAAAATCTCATCTGCACTATATGTTAAAATAGGTGCAATAAGTCCAAGAAGTGACTTTACAATTAGAGCCATAGCACTTTGTGAAGAGCGTCTATGAGTCTCATCTTTTCCATCACAGTAGAGTCTATCTTTTGTAATATCAATGTAGATACCACTCAAATCATTTACAATAAAGTTATTTAATAGACTCATTCCATGTACAAAATTATATGATGAAAAATTTGCTTGAACTTCTGAAAAAACATCTTTCGCTTTTAGTAAAATCCATCTATCTATCTCACTCATTTTTTCTATCTCGATAATTGTCTCTAAATCATCTATATTTGCAAGCATAATTCTAAATGTATTTCTTAGTTTTCTGTAGTTTTCTGCAATCTGTTTTAAAATTCCATCAGAAATTTTTAAATCACCTTGATAGTCACTTGATGCAACCCAAAGACGTAAAATTTCTGAGCCATACTGTTTTAAAACTTTTTCAGGAGCTACAACATTGCCTTTTGACTTGCTCATCTTTTCACCATTTGCATCAACGGTAAAACCATGTGTCAAAATAGCTTTATATGGTGCTTGATGTAGAACTGCGGAGCTTAAAAAGAGTGAACTTTGAAACCATCCACGGTGTTGGTCGCTACCTTCTAAATATAAATCTGCAGGATATTTTCCAGCGTCATAGTTTCTTGATTTAATTACTGCATTCCAAGTAGAACCACTATCAAACCACACATCTAAAATATCTGTAACTTTTTCTAACTCATCAGCTTTGTATTGACACCCTGGATATAGTAACTCTTGAATGCTCATAGAGTACCAAGCATCACTACCTCTCATCTCAAAAATCATTGCAATAAAATTTAAAACTTTCTCATCGAAAATCGCTTCACCAGTTGCTTTAACTCTGAAAAATGCAATAGGAACACCCCAATCACGTTGACGAGAAATACACCAATCAGGTCTGTTTTCTACCATAGAAGTTAGACGTTTTTCTCCAGTTTTAGGGTAGAAAGCTGTTTTGTCTATCTCTTGCATTGCAATTTCACGAAGAGTGTTTTGTTCACCTTGAGGTTTCTCATCAACACTAATGAACCACTGCTTTGTAGCTCTAAAAATTAGAGGAGTGTGTGATCTCCAGCAGTGTGGGTATGAGTGAGTAAATTTACTTACTTTTAAGAGTGAATCTCCTAAAAGTTCTAAAATTGGCTCATTACATTTAAAGATATGTTTTCCAACAAACTCTTGAGGGTTTGGCAGAAGATTGTCTCTTACAACACTCTCATCAAAACAGCCTGTCTCATCAACTGGCATAACGACCTCTAAATCATACTTTAGTCCAACTCTGTAGTCATCTTCACCATGACCTGGAGCCGTATGAACACCACCTGTACCACTCTCCATTAATACATGTTCACCCAACACAACTTTTGATATGCGTGAGTTTAATGGATTGATTGCTTCTAGGTGTTCAAACTGTGTTGCATTAAAAGTTTGTGCAATATCTCCACTTAATACACCAGACTCTTTTAGTTCGCCATATAGCTCATTAGCAACAATGTAACCATCAGTTGTTAAAACATACTTCTCATGAGGATTAAGCGAAATTCCTGTGTTTGCAGGAAGTGTCCATGGTGTTGTTGTCCAGATTACCAATGCAGCTTTACATGTAATATCTAGTTTTGCTTTTGATTCATCACTCAACTCAAATGCAACATAGATAGAGTGAGACTCTTTGTCCTCATACTCAACTTCAGCTTCTGCAAGGGCTGTTCTCTCAGCCCACGACCAATAGACTGGTTTTGAACGCTCTATTAAAAGACCTTTTTGTGCAACTGAGCAGAGAGTTCTGTAGATATTTGCTTCAAATTTATAGTCCATTGTTAAGTATGGTTTATCCCAATCTGCAATAATTCCTAACTGCTTAAACTCATCACTTTGAATTCCTACAAATTTTGTAGCGTGATCTCTACACATTTTACGAACTTCATCAGTTGATAATTGCTCTTTTTTTTGTTTACCACCAAGTTTTTTTTCTACTTGTTGCTCAATTGGAAGACCATGACAATCCCAACCTGGAGTAAAACGGACACTTTTATTATTGAAATAGTTATGCTTAATGATAATATCTTTCAATATTTTATTTAAAGCATGTCCTATGTGTGTATGCCCATTAGCATAAGGAGGACCATCATGAAGTGTAAAACTTTCACAACCCTCACGAGATGTTTTCATCTTTTTATATATATCTTTTTCAAACCATTTATTGTAACGTATAGGTTCATTTTGAATTAAATTTCCACGCATTGGAAATGTTGTATTTGGAAGAAGAAGTGTCTCTTTGTAGTCCATAAAAGCCTCATTTTTTAGATTTTTGGGTTTTAATTTTGGCTATTATTTTACTTTAAATCTGTTTAAAATGTGCTGATTGAGTTTTAATAAAGAAAATAATAATACACTTTCACTATGACTTTACTATTTATATATCTATTCTTAGCTGTTGGAATCTCATTTTTGTGTTCTATTTTAGAATCAGTGCTTCTTTCTACAAGTAAATTTTACATTGATGCTCAAGTGCAGTTAAAATCTCATGGAGCTAAACTTCTAAAACGAAATAGTGATGAGATTGAACTCTCTATATCTTCAATTCTTACTCTTAACACTTTTGCACACACTTTAGGTGCTGCTGGAGTTGGTGCGCAAGCGATGTTGCTTTTTGGTGAAGAGTATATGTTTTTAATTTCTGCTGTGTTGACACTTGTTATTCTCTATGTTTCAGAGATTATTCCAAAAACAATAGGTGCACTTTATTGGAAAGATTTAGCAGTTCCATCTGCATTTTTAATTAGATTTATGATAAATATTACATATCCTCTCATTAAAATTTCATCATTCATTACGAAGTTATTTACTAGAGAAAAAGTGCAAAAAATATCAATAGCAGAGATAAAAGCTATGGCAGACCAAGGTGAAAAAGATGGTCTTTTAAATGAGCGTGAGGGTGGAATTATTGACAATATTTTTGATTTAAAGAGACTTAAGGTGAAAGATATTTTAACTCCAAGAAGTGTGATATTTGCTCAAAATGAGAACATGAGTGTAGATGAGTTTTTAGAGCAGCGTGAGTTTGAGACATTCTCAAGAGTTCCACTGTACAAAAATGATTTAGATGATATTGAACAGGTTGTACTACTTAGAAAAATATTGACTGAAAAAATTAGTGGAAGTGGAAAGAAGAGTCTGAAACTCTTAGCAACAGATATTTTTACAATAAATGAAAACATTCCTATCTCAAAAGCTTTGGAAGAGTTTATTAAAAGAAAAGAGCATATTTTTTTAGTAAAAGACAAATATAGTCAGACGCAAGGCTTAGTGACACTTGAAGATGCAATCGAGGCACTTTTAGGTGTAGAGATTGTAGATGAGTATGACAGCGAAGAGGATATGCAACTCTTTGCTAAACTTCAAAAAAGACAAAGGGATAGGAAGTAGGTAAGTGCCTGACCATAATAGATGACATATTCAACAACATTTAAAAGGTTTAGATTCAAGGCGAACTTTGCTTGGCGATGCTAGCATCGTTAAGTGAAGTTCAACGCAGAAGATGAATCTTTTA
>JAYEGD010000220.1:0-2309 GCA_034658915.1 Campylobacterota bacterium
AAACACATCTACCGTAAAATGAAAAAATACCCACTAATAGTTCCTCATGTGTATGTAATGTGAGACGCGTACATAAACGACAATTTCTTGTCGTTTATAGCGTCGAAACCAAAGCAGATGTCCGAATGACCTGCGACGGAGACCTTTTGTAGAGAATTTCTTCTCTTTTTTAGCGTCGGAACCAGAGGTGTTGTCCAAAGGACCACCGACGGAGTCCATTTAAAGAGAATTTCTTCACATTTTTAGCTTAGAAAAAATCAAATACACACAGATAAACTTCAAAATATTTCAAAAAAGTCTCATTATTAATATCTACTTAACATATCTACACACTTCTAATATTTTAGAAATCAAAAAATGTAAAAAAAGATATAATTTACTCAATTTTGTATAAAATGATTAGCAAAGGAAAATTTGATGCCATTTAGTCTCTTAAATACAAACGAATATAACTCTAAACTGCTCTCTCTTTTAACGCATAATCTTCCAGATATGTTATGGGTAAAAGATTTAAATGGAATATATATCTATGCTAATGAATCAATTTGTAGTGGCTTATTAATGGCTAAAGACACTCAAGAACCTATCGGCAAGGATGATGTTTTCTTTGCACTAAGAGAGCGTGAACTACACAAAGAGAATAGAGATTGGCACACATTTGGTGAGTTATGTTTTAATAGTGACAAAGAGGTAATTAAGAACGAAAAAGCTATGAAGTTTGAAGAGTACGGGAATGTAAAAGGTGAGATGCTATATTTAGAGGTATATAAAGCACCATTTTATGATGACAATGGTCAAATTGCAGGAACAGTTGGAACAGGACGTGATATTACTGAACTAAAAAAAACACAACAAAACCTAGAAGATAGCATCAAAGAGATAAAGAGACAAAAAGAGCTTTTTAAACATCAAGCAGCGCATGATATTTTAACAGATTTACCAAATAGGACACAACTTCTAAATGCACTAGAAAACAGCATACTTAATGCTACTCAAAATAACTCAAAATTTGCACTACTATTTATAGATTTAGACCATTTTAAAGGGATAAATGACTCTTTTGGTCATAATATTGGAGATCTTATTTTAGTTGAAATAAGTGTAAGAATGAAGTCTAAAATGAGAGATATTGATACTCTTTCACGTTTAGGTGGAGATGAGTTTTGCATTATTTTAGAAAATATCAATGATATTGATGAAGTGACAAAAATTATAACTGATGGTATGGGAATTGTAAAAAAACCACTCTTAATTAACAATCAAACATTTTATTTAGGTATGAGTGTTGGCGTAGCTCTTTATCCTAATGATGGTAATGATGCAAATATGTTGCTTAAAAATGCTGACGCTGCTATGTATAAAGCTAAAGATGATGGACGAAATACATACTGTTTCTATGATGAAAAAATGACTGAAAAAGCGTTTGAAAGAGTATTTTTAGAGAGTGCATTAACAGAAGCTATTTTAAAAGATGAGTTTATTGTCTATTATCAACCTCAAGTTGATGCAGTATCTAACAAAGCAATTGGTGTAGAGGCATTAGTTAGATGGTCTCATCCTGCTCTTGGAATAATATCACCTGCAAAATTCATACCTCTTGCTGAGGAGACTGGGTTGATTGTCGCACTAGATAGACTCGTTATGAAACAAGCACTTAAAGAGTTTTCAAAGTGGCATAAAGAGGGTTTAATTAATGGTAAGCTCTCTATGAACCTTGCCATGAAACAGATTTCAGAACCTGACTTTATGGAGTTTTTAGAGAGTTTAATTAAGAATAGTGACTGCATTGCAAAACATATTGAGTTTGAGGTAACAGAGAGTCAAATTATGAATAATCCTCAAAAATCTATTGAGATGCTTAAAAAAATTGAAGCGATGGGAATTAAACTATCCATAGATGATTTTGGAACTGGTTATTCATCTTTATCATATCTGAAAAAACTTCCTATTAATAAATTAAAAATTGATCAATCTTTCATAAAAGATCTACCAGATGATAGTGAAGATGTAGCAATAAGCAAAACTATAATTAATCTTTGTGAAAATTTAAATTTAGAGGTAATTGCAGAGGGTGTTGAGACAAAAGAACAACTAAATTTTCTTCTAAAAAATGGTTGCAATAACATTCAAGGTTACTACTTCTCTCGTCCATTGCCATCAAAACAGATGAGAGAGTATTTACTTAGATAGTAACATATTAATGAACGAAGTCCATTAATATGGCAGGGACTAAAGTCCCTACAACCCCCTAAAGCTTCAAAAAACTTTGTTTTTTGAGAGTTATATCTTATTTTCAAGCTCTACATGTA
>JAYEGD010000221.1:0-2306 GCA_034658915.1 Campylobacterota bacterium
AACGAGTTTTGTTTATGAACCCAGTTTTGAAGACACTTAGTGACTCCTCTTCATTCATAAGCTTCACACAAGGTGCTAAAAGCCCAGCTTTTAAAAGTGCAAGTGCAGAGACCGCCTCTTCATCTACAAAAAGTTGTCTATTATTTTTGTTTGCTGATGCCATACTTTTTTCTTTTTTCCCAAAGGCTTTTTCTTGAAATTCCCAATTTTTTTGAAAGTTCAGTATCTGGAAATTTTTGCTGATAGTTTAATATAATATACTTTACATAATCTTCAATAGGCAAAATATCGTTTCTATCAAAAATATGTGCTTCACTCTTTATCTCAATAGATTCAAACTCTGAAAGCTCCATTACCTCATTTGTTGAAATAATTGCCTCTTTATCTCTAATAGCGTTATAGACTATTTTTCTATCTATCTTTTTAATAGTGTTAAAATCACATAGATAGATTATTTCATTATTTGGAAGTGTATTTAGTTTAGAGAGAGCATTAGGATTGCTAAGTGAAATGAAATGGATAGAGCGGTTGTGTTTAGTTGCATATTTAAAGGCGTAAGCATCAGCATATTTTTGGTTAGATGAGACAATAAAAACAGGCTTTTCTCGTCTATTTAACTCATGAGTTAGTGTGATATTGTTTAAAGAGTAATCCATAAAGCTATTTAGTGTATTGTTATGTTTTTTTATTCTCTCATGCTCTTGATAGTGATCAATTTTGCGAAGAAGCAAGTCGATACTAAAAGGTTTTTGAATGTAGTCTGAAGCTCCAGCTTCAAGTGGCTTAGTAACAGTTTCACTGCTCATATACGACACCATCAAAATTACTACACCATTTTTATGTTGTTCAATAATTGGAAAAAAGTTCTGTCCATTAATGTTGGTTGAAAGGAGTACTACATCATATTTTATACCATTTTGTGCATCTTTGCACGAACTACTAATGTCACAACTGTGACCTTTGTCTGTCAATTTTGCTGCAATACTTTGCGCTAAATAGATCTCATTTTCTACAATTAATATTCTCACAGTGTTGTCCAATCATAATATTTTAGTGATGCAGTTGCCATAACACCCACACCCTCTTTTCTACCAATAAACCCTAACTTTTCAGTTGTTGTTGCTTTTATGTTTACTCTAAATTTATCTATACCCAAAATTGAGCTAATAGTGCTTCTCATTAGTGATTTATAAGGTGCTAACCTTGGAGTCTCAGCCATAATTGTAACATCTACATTTACCACTTCAAGCCCAAATCTATTTAGATAGCTAACCGTTATTTTGAGCAACTCTTTTGAGTCAATATTCTCATATTTTTTATCACTATCTGGAAAGAGCATCCCAATATCACCTAAACCAGCTGCTCCTAAAAGTGCATCAATTAGTGCATGAATTGCTACATCTCCATCGCTATGTGCTTTGAAACCGAATGTTGAGTCTATCTGCACACCACAAAGGGACATTTTTTTACCATCTTCAAAGCCATGTACATCAAAGCCATTTCCTACTAAAACATCCCTTGATGGTGCATCTAAACAGCTCAATTTTTGTAAATCTTTAGCGAATGTAAGCTTGTGTGCATTCTCATCGCCAGTTACAAAATTTCTACTTCCACCATTTGCAACTATTGCACTACTCTCATCAGTAAAACTTATGTTACTTTTAAACGCATCTCTTATGCTAGATGTTTTTGACATTTGTGGCGTTTGAATTAACTTTAAATCATCTCTATTAATAGTGTTACCATTATATGCAGCTGTGTCTGCTACATTTATGTATGGAACTGTCACATCTGCACTGTTTTTGGCATCTACCATTCGTTGTATCAACTCTTCATCGACACATGCGCGAGCTACATCGCTTACTAAAATATGAGAAGTTTCTACACGTTGAATAGCATTTTTTAGTGATTCTTGACGAGTAGAACCACCACAAATTAGCTCATAGTCGCTAAATTCACGCATAAACTCTATTTCGTCTGGATTTGCAACAATTAAAATTTTGTCAAAGTGGGATGTTTTAGCAAACCTACTACTAACAAAACTCCACAAAGGTGCGTGATCAACTCTTAACCAGTGCTTTTTAACATCATTGTTAAAGCGACTTGATTCACCAGCACAAAGTAGAATTAAAGTAATATCAGACAATATATAGACCCTTTGAAAGTGTTACGAAATTATACATATTTATTTTATTTTTTAGCTTAAAAATATAAGTGCCTGACCATAATAGATGACATATTCAATGAAAAGAGAAGCTATAAGCTGTGAGGCAAAATCTCGCAGTTGCACTTATTGTGCCTCAAGA
>JAYEGD010000222.1:0-2303 GCA_034658915.1 Campylobacterota bacterium
TTTAACTCATCCTCTCCATCATAAAGAGCTTGATTTAGAAACTTCTTCTCATCATCAAACTGTCCACTCTTAATTCCCCATAAAAAAGCAATAAGTGCAATTCCACCTAAAACAATAGATGCACCGAGCATCATAGCAATTACCCAACTATCCATTTTTATTATCCTTTTTGAATCCCATTAAACCAAATTTTATTCTTAGTGAGTTACTAACAACAAGTAAAGAGCTAGCAGACATAGAGATAGCTGCAATAAGTGGGATAATGTAACCAACCATAGCAAGTGGAATTGTAATTGCATTGTAAACAAGTGAAAGAAGTAAATTTTGCTTAATAAGTCTAAATGTTTTTTTAGAGATTTGAAATGCTTCAAGAAGTGATGACAATGAGTCATTTAAAAGCACTACATCACTTACTTCAATTGCTATATCACTACCATTTCCCATACTAATTGCAATGTCTGCGCCACTAAGAGCTAATGTGTCATTTACTCCATCGCCAACCATAACCACAACTTCACCAGCCTTTTTGTAAGAGGCTATGTATTGGGCTTTATGTTCTGGCAAAAGTTGTGAATAGTAACTATCAATTCCTAGCTTTTTAGCAACACTCGAAGCAATGCTCTCATGGTCTCCTGTAAGCATTATAACTTTTAATCCTTGTGCTTTAATTGTCTCAATTAACTCTAATGCATTTTTCTTAATGGTATCTTCTAACTCAAATGATGCAACACACTCCCCATCAACTGCAACATAAAATGATGAGTACTCTTTTATGCTCTCAACTTCAACTCCACTCTCTTTTAAAAACTGTTCACTTCCACCTAAAATAGTTTTAGAGTTATAGTTAGCTTTTACACCTCTTGCACTTACTGATGTAAGACTACTTAACTCATAACTACACAACTCATCATAACTATCTTCTAAGTAGCGACTAACACCTTTTGAGATAGGATGCTTTGAACTTTGAGTTAAAGAGTAAATTAGGCTAACATCGAAATTTTCACTAATATTAGCTTTGACAACATCTGGCTTACCATAAGTTAAAGTTCCAGTTTTATCTACCACTAACATTGTTGCTTTTGCCATAGTCTCTAGCTGAGCAGCCTCTTTAAACAAAATATTTCTCTTAGCACCAATGCCCAATCCAACCAACGTTGCAACTGGAGTAGCCAATGCCAAAGCACAAGGACAAGCGATGATAATAACAGAAATTGCAATCATAAAAGATGTCTCAAAACCACCACTTAACATAAAGTACCAGACAATAAAAGTTCCTAATGACAAAAATAGAATTATGGAAGAGAAGTACTCCGATAGACTATTTGCCAACTGCTCAATTTTTGGCTTTTTGTGCATTGCACTCTCTAACAGTGAGACAAGATTAGATAGAGTTGAGTGTTCAAAATCTTTTATAGCCTCATAAGAGAGTGTCGTCTCAATGCTTGTTGTTCCACTAATTATTGAGTCACCAACTCTTTTAAAAATTGGCTCGCTCTCTCCACTAATAGAAGATTCATCAAAACTGCCCTCACCCTCCACAACAGTACCATCAATTACAGCTCTCTCTCCAGCTTTGACTAAAACAATATCTCCAACTTTTACATCTGTTGGCTTCACTACATGTAATGCACTATCTTTAATTATTGTAATCTCATTTGGAATATGTTTTGAGATAGAGTCTAGCGTATCTGCTGCACTTTTTTTACTCAATACTTCTAAAAACTTACCAAAAAGTACAAAAGTAATAATCATACTAACAGAGTCAAAGTATGCCTCTCCACTTTGAATAAGTGTAATGTAAATGGAGTAGAAGTAGGTAAGAGTTGCACCAGTTGCTACTAAAATATCCATATTAACAATACGGTTTTTTATGCCAAAGTATGCACCTTTAAAAAATATCCAACCACTATAAAATAGAACAGGAGTAGATAAAAACCACTCTGCATAGTTTAAAACTGTTTTAATATCTTGCGTAATTCCTGTAAAATATCCAGCATATTGAGCAACTGCAACCCACATAATATTCATAGTTGCAAATGTAGCAACTGCCATTCTTAAATAGAAATCTTTTCTCTGTTTTGAGGTGCGTTGCTCTTGAAGAGATGGGTCATAAGGAAAAGCGTTGTAACCAATTGCTCTAATCATATCTACAATTTGTGAGAGTTTTACAACATCATCTGCCCACTGAATATAGGCTTTATTGTTTGTATGATTTATATGCACATCTATAACACCATCCATTTTATGAAGGGCTTTCTCATTTAACCACACACAAGCCGCGCAGTGAATTCCCTCAATTACTA